>CANGZO010000147.1 GCA_947458305.1 Comamonadaceae bacterium | reverse complement strand
GCGCGTTGCAGGTTTTGAACCGGGCGCGGGCTGGGCACCAGAATGTTGTGTGCACCGATGGACAAGAAGCCCAACAAGTTGGCCGTGAACGCGAAGATGTGGTACATCGGAAGCGCCGTCAGCACGCACTCTTTGCCGGGGCTCATGTGGGTCGCACCCATGGCCAACATCTGCTGCACGTTGCTCAGCAAATTGCCGTGACTGATCATGGCGCCCTTGCTCACACCCGTGGTGCCACCGGTGTATTGCAGCAAGGCCAAATCGTGCGGCTGCAAATCTTGCCAATAGCTCTTGGCAGGCTGCTGGGCCAAGCTGGCGCGGCCCTGGGCCAGCGCAGCCTGCAGACGCACATGCGGCACCGTCACAGGCGGCAACACCTTGCTCCAGACCTTTTGCACGCCCCGGATGATGCCGCGCGGAATGGCTGGAAAGAACTCGGGCACGCCCGCCAACACGATGTGTTTCACACCCGTTTGCGCCAGCACCTCGGGGAGCTTGTCGGCAAACATGTCCACCACCACCAGCGCCTTGGCCTGGCAATTGTTGAACTGGTGCACCATCTCATTGACGGTGTACAAGGGGTTGGTATTGACCAGCACGCAACCGGCTTTGAGCACACCAAAGGCCACCACCGGAAAGGACAGGCTGTTGGGCAACTGCACCGCCACACGGTCGCCCCGGGCCAACCCCAGTGTGCCGCGCAGGTAGCCTGCAAAAGCGTCCGACAAAGCATCGACTTGCGCAAAACTCAAACTGCCATTCATGCCGTTGGGCACCACGCAGGTGAAAGCCGCCTTGGCCTCGCTGTCGCGCGCCCAGCGGGTGCAGTGGTCGTGAATGAAGTGCGCCAAATTGTGGTGGGTGCTGGCGGGCAAATCAGGGGCAATGCCGACCTGAGGGTAAACCGCTGACCACGGACGATGCGCGCTAGCGCTGTCGGGGTTGATGTTCATAGAACTCCTTGAATGGACCAGATGACCTCATGCATGCACTCTGAAATGGCAGCACATCAGGTTTTGTTTTGATTGTCTTTTTGGCGTTGTCAACGCTGCTTGCAACGAGCCGCCATTATTCACGCAATCGGCGGTCAAACAGGCCGTAATCACCCGACATGGGCGGGTGTTTTCCCTGAGCAAAAACCTTGGCTTACGAAGGTTTGTTTTGTTCATGGGCTGCATTGGGCAGCCAGCTCAAAATCAGGCAGGTGGTCACAGAAAAACCTGCCAACAAAAGCAGTGATTGACCAAAGCCCATGGCTTTGACCACGGGCCCCAAAGCCCAGACAGACAAGGAGCTCACGCCAAACGACACACCCAGCCGCATGCCCGATACGCGTGAGCGCAAGCGATCGTCCACATACCGGGCAATCATGTAATCGGTGAAAGGAATGGCGCCAAAGATGAACACCATCACGCCCGTCAATGCCACAAACAACCACCAACCCTGGGCCTGAGAGGCCAAGATCAACATCGGAATTTGCGCGAAAACCATGAAAAGAAAAAAAGGTTTCAAGGCAAATCGGTTGATCAAGTGCCCCACGATCAACTGAGCCAAGGAAGCCACCGCGTACACCATGGCCAACAACAAGCCCAAAGCGGCGGGATCTTCCATCACCCCCACAAAGCGTTCCGTCAGCAGCAAACCATTGCCATTGGTGGTGAAGTTGAACAGCACGCTGCTGGTCACCGCGGCTGCTGTCATCACCACCAGCGCACGCGCCAGCATGGGCGCGGGCAAGCTGACCTTGGCGCCGCCCTTGCGTTTGGCAGGCGAAGACACCTCTGGCGGGCAGGTGCGTGCAAACAAGAGGCCGCACAAGAGTGCGCCCACACCGGGCACCACAAAAGCTGCACGCCAACCGAACCACTGGATCAAAAAGCCCGTGAGCAAAGCCGCCACGGCCACGCCCAAATTACCCGCCAAGCCGTTGAAGCCAATCGTCGCGCCCGGATTGGGTGAGCGCTCCAGCAGCATGGGTATGCCCACCGGGTGGTAGATGGCGGCGAACACGCCGATCAGCGTCAGGCAAGCCGCCAACTGCCAGGGCGTTTGCGCGAAGGCCGTCAAGATAGCGGCTGCCCCTATGCCAAAAAAGAAGATCAGCATCATGCTGCGGCGGCCCCACAAATCGCCCAAGCGACCGGCGGGCAAAGAGCCCAGACCGAACATGAAAAACGCCCCTGCACCATAAGGCATGAGGTCTTGCCATTGAGCCAGTCCCATGTCGGCCGCGATGGTGCTGACCGCCGCTGCAAAAATCAGCAAGAACAAATGGTCCAGCGCGTGCGCGATGTTGAGCAAGCCCCGCACCACGCGAGGGTGGTCGGCCACAACTTCGGTCACGGAAGTGTTCACGCTTTGGACGCCCAGAACTGAGACTCAGACTTTGGTCTGGGTTGCTGAAACGGCTTCAGCGGGTGCATCCAAGGGTGGGGATGATTGGGACTGCACCAAGGGCTCGGGCGCAAAACACATCTTCTCGCCATCCCAACGCTGGCCGCACCAGCACACGCCCTCGGCATTGATGATGCAAGTGCCGGTGCCGCAGCACCGTGGATCGTCTGACATGGTTCTGCTCCTAAAAATCAAGCCCTCACAGGCCTGCTGTGGCCTTGGCTTTTTCGCAAGCCATCAGGATGCGCTCGGGCGTGGCCGGGGCGTCCATGTAGACCACCGCCTTGTGGTCGGCGCTGGCCGCCACCGCATCGCGCAAGGCGAAGAAGGCCGACAGACCCAACATCAAAGGCGGCTCGCCCGTGGCCTTGCTGTTGAAAGGCGTGGGTTTGAGATTGGCATTATCGAACAGTGTCACATTGAAGTGCTCTGGGATGTCGCCCGCCACAGGAATCTTGTAGGTGCTGGGGCCATGTGTGAGCAATTTTCCCTTCTTGTCCCAAATGCACTCTTCCATGGTGAGCCAGCCCATGCCTTGCACATACGCACCTTCGATCTGGCCCTTGTCCAATGCGGGGTTGATGCTGCGGCCCACGTCGTGCACGATGTCCACGGCCTTGAGCCACCACTCGCCCGTGCGGGTGTCGATTTCCACTTCGCTCACGGCCGCGCCATAGCAGTAGTAATAGAAAGCACGGCCATTCAAGGTTGCGAAGTCGTATTTGATTTCGGGCGTCATGTAAAAGCCGGTGACCGACAAGCCCACACGTTCCATGTACGCTTGCTTGGTCATATCCGCCCACTTGACGGACTTGCCACCGCCATGCAGCTCGTTGTTGGCAAAGCTCACCTCTTCGGCGGGGCATCCCAGCATGCGGGCCGCCACGGGTTTGAGGCGTTCACGCATTTGCGCGGTGGCGTTCATGATGGCCGCGCCGTTGATGTCGGCACCGCTCGAAGCGGAGGTGGCCGACGCGTTGGGCACTTTTTGCGAATCGGTCGCGGTGATGCGCACATGGTCCACGCTGATGCCCAAACCATCGGCACAGACCTGCGCCATCTTGGTGTTCAGGCCCTGGCCCATTTCGGTGCCGCCGTGGTTGCAGCTGACCGAGCCGTCCATGTAGACCACCAGCAATGCGCCGCCCTGATTCAGGTGCGTGGCGGTGAAGCTGATGCCGAACTTCAAAGGCACGAGTGCCATGCCGCGCTTGCGGGTTTTGCTCTTGGCGTTGAAGGCGTGAATCTGAGCGCGGCGCTCGGCGTATTTGGATTCCTGCTCGACCTGGTCGATCACCTTGTCGCACACCCAGTCTTCAATCAACTGGTTGTACTGGGTGGTCATGGTGTCGGGCGTGCCGCTGATGGCGGGGTCTTTGTAGAGGTTGAGCTTGCGCACTTCCAAGGGATCTTTGCCCAAAGTCATCGCGATCTCGTCCATCACCGTCTCGATGCCGAACATGCCCTGTGGGCCGCCAAAGCCGCGGAAAGCGGTGGCGCTTTGGGTGTTGGTTTTGCAGCGGTGGCTGACCAGCTTGAGCGCGGGCAGGTGGTAGGTGTTGTCGATGTGCAAGCAAGCACGGTCGTTCACCGGGCCGGAGTAATCGGTGCTGTAGCCGCAGCGCGACATGAGCGTGATGTTGGCGCCCAAAACACGGCCGTTGTTGTCAAAACCCACTTCGTAATCGATGCGGAAATCGTGGCGCTTGCCGGTGATGGTCATGTCGTCGTCGCGGTTCACACGCAGCTTGACCGGCTTTTGCAGCTTGTGCGCAGCCAAGGCAGCGCTTTGGCTGAAGATGCTGGCGTTGCCTTCTTTGCCACCAAAACCACCGCCCATGCGGCGGCAGATCACCTCCACATCGTTGGTGTGCAGATTGAGGGCGTGCGCGGCTTCGCGCTGGTTGCCGTCGGGGTGCTGGGTCGACACGTACAAGGTCAGTTGGCCATCTTCCTTGGGCACGGCGTAAGTGATCTGGCCTTCCAGATAAAACTGCTCTTGCTGGCCGGTGCTGGTGCTGCCTTTGATTTTGTGAGGCGCGTTGGCAATGGCCGTGGCGGCGTCACCGCGCGTGATGCCCTTGGGCGGCATGATGAAGCTGCCCGCCGCCATCGCGTCTTCGATGGTCAAGATGGGCGTGAGTTCTTTCACCAGCACCTTGGCTTTTTTGGCGGCTTCGCGGGCGTAGAGCATCTCGCGCGCCACGACCACGGCCACGGCCTGGCCCACAAACTCCACCTTGCCTGCGGCCAAGAACGGATCGTCGTGGATGATGGGGCCGCAGTTGTTTTCACCGGGGATGTCTTTGGCGGTGTAGACCGCCACCACACCGTGTTCTTTGAGAATGGCTGCGCGGTCGATGCCGTCGCCAATCAACTCGCCATGCGCCACGGGCGACAAGATGAGTGCAGCATACAAAGTGCCCGCATGCTCAGGGATGTCGTCGATGTAAGTGGCCGAGCCGGTGACGTGCAAGTGCGCAGACTCATGCACCAGCTCTTTGCCCTGCTGAACGTCAGAAGCAGGCAACAGGTTTTTGATGGGGGTAGGAGCGTTCATTCAAGCCACCTCTTTCTGTTCTTCAATGAATTCGAGCACCAGGTTGCGGGCGACCAAGGCGCGGTAGGCCCAAGTGGCACGCAGACCGTCGCGGGCGGTGAAGCTGGCGGCAATCGCGGCGTCCAGATCGGCCGATTTCACGTCGGCAGGCGCACGGCCTTCCAGCACGGCTTCAAGCTTGGGCGCACGGCAAGGCGATGGGGCCAGGCCGTTGTAGGCCAGCGTCACGCCGCTCAGCTTGCCGCCTTTGACCGTGTAGCTGATGGCGGCGCAGGTGGCCGAAATGTCTTGTTCAAAACGCTTGCTCACCTTGTGGGCGCGGAACACTTGACCAGCCACGGGTTTGGGCAGCTCGATGGCTTCGATGAACTCACCGGACTCCATCACGTTTTTCTTCATGCCGGTGTAGAAGTTGTCCAGCAGCACCTTGCGAGTTTTGTCGCCCCGGCGCAGCACCAAGCTGGCACCCAACGCCATCAGGCAAGGCATGGTGTCGCCAATCGGCGAGCCGTTGGCGATGTTGCCCGCCAACGTAGCCGTCGACCGGATGGGGGGCGAGCCAAAGCGGCGCAACACTTCGGTGAAGTCGGGGTAAGCCTGGGCCACCAGCGCTTCGACTTGCGTGAGCGACACGGCCGCGCCAATGCGCCAGGCACTGGCGGTCTCGGTCACTTGGCGCAGTTCTTTGACGTTGCCCAAATACATGATGTGGTCAGGACGGCTGAACTGCTTGTTCACCTGCAGACCGATTTCGGTGCTGCCTGCCAAGAGCGTGGTGGTGGGGTTCTTGACCAAGTAGTCGGCCACTTCGGCGAGGGTGGCGGGCGACACAAACTCGTTGCCTTTGCGGGTGCGCACCACCGGCTGCACGATGATGTCACCGTCCAGGCTCAGCGTGGGCACGCTGGCGCGTTTGATTTCTTTGAGCAGCGGCACATCGGCGCTGTCGTCGAGCTTGAGCGCCTCGGGCTTGGCGCAGGCTTGGGTGGCTGCATCGATGATGGGCTTGTAGCCAGTGCAACGGCACAGGTTGCCACTGAGCGAATCGGTGATCTGCTGGCGGTTGGGCATGGGCAAGACCTGCACCAGGTTCACCAAGCTCATCACGATGCCGGGGGTGCAGAAGCCGCACTGCGAACCGTGGCACTTGATCATTTCTGCCTGCACCGGG
>CANGZO010000146.1 GCA_947458305.1 Comamonadaceae bacterium | reverse complement strand
AGAAGCCTTGGCCTACATCACGGCCAAAGTCAAAGCGTCCCATTGATCAGCATCGCCAGCAAAGCGCTGGCGATGAACACCTCGCTCCAAACCCACCAGCGGCGTCCAGTGGCCGCTGGCTTTTCGACTTTTTCGTAAAGCCAAGCGCCTGCCACCAAGGACAGGATCAGCGAGGCCAGCATGCCCATGGTGTTGGCCCAAAGGTCAGCGGGCCATCCGTGAGTGACCACAGCGTTGACCACCAGACTGACCGCGAAGTGCACCACAAAGACGCTATAGGACACACGCGATAACCAGCCCATCCCTTGCCGCCAAGGGCTCACGGTTTGGCCCGTTCTCATCCACCAAGCTTGGGGGGCACACGCCAGGCAAATCGCGACACCCCAAGCCGTGGCCACGCGCCACCGGGGCTCCAGCCACCAGGCCACTGCACCGAGCACAACGATTGCCAAGGCGCCGATTTGGGGGGCTTGGGCATGGCGCACCGCATGTGCCAACCAGCCCAGGCCATATGCGCCCAGAAAATACAGGTTCAGATCTTCCAGCTCGGGATGCCGGTTCCACCACCACAAAGACGCGGCTACCAGAACAAACCACAAAGTACCCAGCCAAGCCTTCAGCAGCCACTGGGGCCAAAGTGCATGGGCCTGTTGGGCCATGAGCATCACCAACAGGGCCGAAACATACAACTGCAAGTCAACCGCCACATACCAAACCCCGGCAGACAAGCCATCCATGCCCCCCAGGTGCTGCAAGAAAAAGACATGGGCCAAAGCTTGCCAAAACTCGGGCGGGGGTGACAAAGAATCGTGGGCAAAAAACGGGCGCAGCAGCTCTGTCACCAGCACCGTGAGGCTGAGCGCTGCAAGCAAGGGAATGGCCAATCGAAGGTAACGCTTGCGCACCAAGCCCCAAATCTGGTGTCCGGCCAAAGGCCCCAACTTGGCCAAACTGTTGGACGTGAGGTAACCGCCGCAGACCAAAAAGACCTGAACCGCCAAGCGGCCATGCTCGTTCAACCAACCCACCCAGTCTGGCCAAGCTTGGGCCACCACATCGGCCATCGGCCCGTAAAAGGCCAGATGGTGCAGCACGATGAACAGGCACCCCAGCCCTTTGAAGGCCTCCAGCAGCCAGGCGCGCTCGGCCGCAGAAGGCATCGGCGGGTTCATGGCAAAACCCGGCTGGGTCACATGGCCAAACGCTGGCGAGCAGCTTGGTACTGCGCCTTGAACTGAGCCACCAGATCGGCCGTGCTTTGCACCGACTGGATCGCGCCAATGCCTTGGCCGCAGCCCCAGATGTCTTTCCAAGCCTTTTTGGCGTCACCACCAAAGTTCATCTTGCTCGGGTCGGACTCGGGCAGGTTCTCAGGGTCCAGGCCTGCCGCGCGGATGGACGGGGCCAGGTAGTTGCCGTGCACGCCCGTGAACAGGTTGCTGTAAACAATGTCGTCGGAGTTGCTGTCCACGATGGCTTGCTTGTACGCGTCGGCCGCACGCGCTTCGTGCGTGGCAATGAAGGCCGAGCCGATGTAAGCAAAGTCTGCACCCATGGCCTGCGCCGCCAAAATCGCGTCGCCCGTGGCGATTGAGCCCGACAAAGCCACCGGGCCATCGAACCATTGGCGGATTTCCTGGATCAAGGCAAACGGGCTTTTCACGCCAGCGTGGCCACCCGCGCCTGCAGCCACGGCGATCAGGCCGTCTGCGCCCTTTTCAATCGCCTTGTGCGCATGCTTGTTGTTGATGATGTCGTGCAGCACCACACCGCCGTAGCTGTGGGCGGCGGCGTTGATCTCTTCACGAGCGCCCAGCGAGGTGATGATGATCGGCACCTTGTATTTGACGCACAGGGCCATGTCGTGCTCCAGACGGTCGTTGCTTTTGTGCACGATCTGGTTGATGGCAAAGGGCGCAGCCGGCTTGTCCGGATTGGCCTTGTTGTAAGCAGCCAAGGTTTCGGTGATCTCGATCAACCACTCTTCGAGCTGCTCGGCAGGTCGGGCATTCAAAGCGGGCATGGAGCCCACAATGCCGGCTTTGCACTGCTCAATCACCAGCTTGGGGTTGCTGATGATGAACAGAGGCGAAGCGATGGCGGGGAAAGGCAGGTTGGCCAAAACGGGGGGCAATTTAGACATGGGGTCTCCTCAAAATTATTGTTGGAATCAATTTCAGAAAGCGTCCAGCGCCATCGCCGTCACGCTGCCAGCGCCTTCGACAATGCTGTCGCGGATGCCGGGGGCCTTGGACAGGATGTGGTCGGCGTAGAACCGCGCAGTGGTGACTTTGGCGGCCATGAAGGCGGCGTCTTGCGCTTGCGCTTCGGGCGTGATGGCCACCAGCAAGGCGCGGCCCATTTGCCAACCGGCCATCAAATTGCCTGCCAGCATGAGGTAAGGCACGCTGCCAGCGAACACATCGTTGGGGTGGGCCTTGGTGTTGCCCGCCACAAACTCGACCACGTCCACAAAAGCTTCGCGGGCGGCTTTGAGGCGACGGGCCACGGCCTGCGCGTCGGCGTTGCCAGAAGCGGCCAATTCGCTTTCGGTCTGCGCCACTTGCGCGGCCAGAGCCTTGGCAGTCTGGCCACCGTCACGGGCGGTTTTGCGGCCCACGAGGTCGTTGGCCTGGATGGCGGTCGTGCCTTCGTAAATCGTCAAAATTTTGGCGTCGCGGTAGTACTGCGCCGCACCCGTTTCTTCGATGAAGCCCATGCCGCCGTGCACCTGCACGCCCAAGCTGGTGACTTCCAGGCTCATCTCGGTGCTGTAGCCCTTGACCAGCGGCACCATGAATTCATAAAACGCGGCATTTTGCTTGCGCACCTCCGCATCGGGGTGGTGGTGCGAAGCATCGTAGGCCGCAGCGGCGGTGGCGGCCATGGCACGGCAACCTTCGGTGTAGGCGCGCATGGTCATCAGCATGCGGCGCACATCGGGGTGGTGAATGATGGGACCAGCAGCGGGCAAGCTGCCATCGACCGGGCGGCTTTGCACGCGGTCGCGGGCGTATTGCACGGCACGCTGGTAAGAGCGCTCGGCAATCGCGATGCCCTGCACACCAACCGCATAGCGGGCCGCGTTCATCATGATGAACATGTATTCGAGGCCACGGTTTTCCTGGCCCACCAAATAACCCACCCCGCCACCGTTGTCGCCAAACTGCAGCACCGCTGTGGGGCTGGCCTTGATGCCCATCTTGTGCTCGATGCTCACGCAGTGCACATCGTTGCGGTCACCCAGGGCACCATCGGCTTTGACGAGAAACTTGGGCACCACAAAGAGGCTGATGCCTTTGACACCTTCTGGTGCGCCCACCACGCGGGCCAACACCAGGTGCACGATGTTTTCGGCCATGTCGTGCTCACCATAGGTGATGTAGATCTTGGTGCCGAAGATTTTGTAGGTGCCATCGGGCTGGGGCTCAGCGCGGGTGCGCACAGCGGCCAAGTCAGAGCCGGCTTGCGGCTCGGTCAGGTTCATGGTGCCGGTCCACTGGCCAGAGATCAGCTTTTCCAGGTAGGTGGCTTTGAGTTCATCGGAACCTGCGGTGAGCAATGCTTCAATCGCGCCGTCGGTGAGCAAGGGGCACAGCGCAAAAGCCATGTTGGCCGAGTTGAGCATTTCGCCGCAAGCTGCGCCAATGGTTTTGGGCAGGCCTTGGCCACCAAAGTCGGCCGGGTGCTGCAGGCCTTGCCAGCCGCCTTCGGCGTACTGTTGGTAGGCCTCTTTGAAGCCGGGCGTGGTGGTCACGCCGCTGCCGTTGTGGAAGGATGGGTTCTTGTCGCCTTCCCAGTTCAGCGGAGAGATCACGTCCTGGTTGAGCTTGGCGCACTCCTCGAGTACCGCTTGGGCGGTTTCCAAACCAGCGTCTTCAAAGCCGGGGATCTGCGCGATCTGGTCGATGCGGGCCAGGTGCTCGATGTTGAAAAGCATGTCCTTGAGGGGGGCGATGTAGCTCATGGTTTATCTCTGTTCGTTGAAAGAAAGATTGAATCTGGCATTCGGGAAGACACCTGGCGCGGGGCTCCATTCGCCACTCAGGCAGGGGCCTGCGGCGGGGCTCAGAGGCGCTTCGCTTTGCCACATCGCCCCGCCGCAGGCCTCTGCCTGAGCGGCTGCGTTCAGGGTGATTTGAACGGGAATCGTTTCAATGGGCGACATCCCAACAGGGCACCCATGGGTTTGACTTTTCGCAGTGAGCGCAAAGGGCTTGAAACGCAGTGCGCCGGGTTCGGTGGCCGGGGCTGGCGATGTGGCAAAGCGAAGCGCCTCTGAGCCAGCCCCGGCCACCGAACCCGGCGCACGGAAAAAACGTGGACCCTGTTTCAGCATGAAAACGCTCCAGGGCCCATCAAAAGATCAAAGTGCCTGTGTCAACTCAGGCACAGCCGCGAACAAATCGGCTTCAAGGCCAAAGTCGGCCACGCTGAAGATCGGTGCTTCAGGGTCCTTGTTGATCGCCACGATCACCTTGGAATCCTTCATGCCCGCCAAGTGCTGGATCGCACCGGAGATGCCGCAAGCGACATACAACTGAGGCGCGACGATCTTACCGGTTTGGCCCACTTGCAGGTCGTTGGCCGCGTAACCAGCGTCCACCGCGGCGCGACTGGCGCCGATGGCAGCGCCCAGCTTGTCGGCCAAGGGCGTCATGACTTCGTTGAACTTTTCTGAGCTGCCCAAAGCGCGGCCGCCAGACACGATGATCTTGGCAGCGGTCAGCTCAGGGCGGTCGTTCTTGGCGATTTCGCTGCGCGTGAAGCTGCTCTTGCCACTGTCGGCTTGAGCGGCTGCGCTTTCCACCGCTGCGCTGCCACCGGTGGCGGCTGCCGCGTCAAAGCCGGTGGTGCGCACGGTGATGACTTTGGTGCCATCGGTACTTTGCACGGTGGCCATGGCGTTGCCGGCGTAAATGGGGCGCTCGAAGGTGTCGGCCGAGATGACTTGCGTCACATCGCTGATTTGGCCCACGTCCAATTTGGCGGCCACGCGAGGGGCCACGTTTTTGCCTGCAGCTGTTGCGGGGAACAGGATGTGGCTGTAGTTGGCAGCAATCGCCAGCACTTGGGCTGCGACGTTTTCGGCCAAGCCGTGGGCCAGCGCGTCGCTGTCGGCGTGGATCACTTTGGACACACCTGCGATTTGCGCTGCAGCGGCTGCGGCAGCAGCGGCATTGTGGCCTGCCACCAGCAAATGCACATCACCACCACAAGCGGCAGCGGCCGTGACGGTGTTCAGGGTGGCGCCTTTGATGGAGGCGTTGTCGTGTTCGGCAATAACGAGAGCAGTCATGATCAGATTACCTTTGCAACGTTTTTCAATTTATCAACCAAGGTGGCGACATCGGGCACCTTGATGCCGGCGCTGCGCTTGGCGGGTTCAGCCACCTTCAGGGTCTTGATGCGGGGAGCCACATCAACGCCCAAGTCTTCAGGCTTGAAGGTATCGAGCTGCTTTTTCTTGGCCTTCATGATGTTGGGCAGCGTGACATAACGCGGCTCGTTCAGGCGCAAGTCGGTGGTGACCACCGCAGGCAGGCTGATGCTGAGCACTTCCAGGCCGCCGTCGATCTCGCGGGTCACTTGCGCTTTGCCGTCCACAATCTCGACCTTGGAGGCGAAAGTGGCTTGGGGCAGATCGGCCAAAGCGGCCAGCATCTGGCCAGTTTGGTTGCAGTCGTCGTCAATGGCTTGCTTGCCCAAAATGACGAGGCCGGGTTGCTCTTTGTCGACCAGAGCCTTGAGCAACTTGGCCACGGCCAAGGGCTGCAGGTCCAAATCGGCGGGCGTCTCGACCAAAATGCCGCGGTCAGCACCAATGGCCATGGCGGTGCGCAAGGTTTCCTGGCACTGGGCCACGCCGCAAGACACCGCAATGACTTCGGTGGCCAGGCCTTTTTCTTTCAGACGCACGGCTTCTTCGACGGCGATCTCGTCAAAGGGGTTCATGCTCATCTTGACGTTGGCGATGTCCACACCCGAACCATCGGACTTGACACGGACCTTGACGTTGTAGTCCACCACCCGCTTGACTGGAACCAGAATTTTCATGAAATCAACTCCATTGAAGATCAAAACCTATGGCATCGATGCTGACGCCGTGCTCAAAAACGATTAACGTTGACGT
>CANGZO010000145.1 GCA_947458305.1 Comamonadaceae bacterium | reverse complement strand
GTCGCTGAAGGATCAGTACCGCGCCTGCCTGGAATCACGCACCCAAGGCCTGCTGTTTGTCGGCAACGAAAAGGAAGGCGCGATGTTGGTCAAAGAAATCGCCGCTCAGGACCCGGCCATGCGCATCCCCGTGGTGGCCCATTGGGGCGCCGTGGGGGGCACCATGCACGAGTTGGTCACTGAAGAACTGCCCAAGGTGCGCATCGATTTCATCCAGACTTTCACCTTCATCAACAACCAGCGGCCCCGTGCCGTTTACCTCGCCGATTGGATTCTGAAAAACCATGGCCTGAAAAGCACCCTGGATATACCCAGCCCCGTTGGCGCTGCACATGCTTACGACACGGTCCATCTTCTGGCCAAGGCCATTGACAGCGCGAAAACCACATCGCCCCACAAAATAAGGGATGCCCTGGAGAAATTGCCCGCATTCCAGGGCGCCGTCCGGCACTACACCAAGCCCTTCACCCCACATCGGCATGACGCCTTGGACAAATCGCAAGTTCTGTTTGTCAAATTGACGCCTTTGGGGCATTTGATTCCGCAGGACTGACATGGGGCGATCGACCACGCTCAAAGCCCAAATCCGTCATGACGTATTCAGGCTCTTTGGTGCTTACGTCCTGGGCGTGACATTGCTGTGCATGCTCTTGGCCATTTACGGCATTGTTTTCTATCAGAAAGAAGAGTTCAGGCACTACAAAGCGCTGATTGCCACGCGTCTCAGCTCCGAAATCAGCAATTCCTTTCGCCAAGCCAATGATTTGGCCGAATCGACCGAGGTCTGGACCGGACTGACGGACTCGGAGGGACGGGGAACGTATCTCCTGCCGCTTCTGGAAAAAGCCAATCAAAACAAATTTCACCAGTTTGAACTGCTGGATTACCTCGGTCGATTTTTCATCCAGAGCGGTAGTTCAGCGAGTTGGCTTCTGGATGTCCCAGACAACATCCCAAAGACCATCGAGGACAGCCAGACCCACCTGGATCTGATCACCATCAAACAATCAAAGTATCTGACAGCCAGCGTGCCTGTCACGCCCAATTTCACAGACAGCACCATCGGCATCATTTGGCTTCAACTTGATCTGAACCAGGTCATGGCCATGCTGAATTTTCCGAATGACCTGAAAGTCAATTACAGCCTGACCCCATTTGTCGAATCTGTGTCGGATCTTTCCAAACACAGTGAAGCCTTCAAATTTGAATGGGACTATGCTGGAAAAAACCACACCCTTCACATTCAACTCCAACAAAGCTATTTGTCGGCCTTTCTGTTTGTGATGACGGGTTTGGCGGTTTCATTGCTCTGTGGCGGCTTGCTCTTTCTAGGTCTCAGACGCTGGACCCGACTTTTTTCAGAGCGCACCACGCACCGGCTGGGTGATCTGGTGCGACTGGCCGCCGACACGGTGCAAGGGGTGGGTGATGGGACGCGCATTGACCGAACCGACGATGAAATTGCCAAGGTCTCCAATGCTTTGCAAAACATGCTGCAAAAGCAACGACTGGCGACACAAAAACAAGCGATTTTCTCGAGGGTGTTCGAGACCGCAGCCGAAGCCATTTTGATCACGAACAAGCAAGGTCTGGTGGTCGATGTGAACGCCGCATTGACAGACATGACGGGCTACACCAAAGAAGAGTTGATCAACCAAGCTGCTGGTCGGCTCTACATCCAGGACAACAAGGGCGTCGACTTGCCGATCATTGCCGAAAGCGTCCGCAAGCACGGTGCATGGCGAGGTGAAACCTATTTTTTGAGCAAGCAGAAAACCCAGCTGCCCGTGCTGCTGTCGGTGTCCACATTGCTGGATGCCGATGGCACAAGCCAAGGCCATGTGGCTGTTTTTTCTGACATCCGGGCGATTCGAGAAGCAGAAAAAAAACTCCAAGACCTTCTGCACGAAGACCTTTTGACGGGGCTGCCCAACTACAGGAAATTCTTGGAATACACCCAGAAAAAAGTGAACGGCGATCGCTTTGCGATCTTGTTCATTGACCTGGACAACTTCAAAAACATCAACGACACCTTTGGTCACGATCAGGGCGATGAAGTCATTCGGCAGATCGCGCAACATCTCAAGGCCACATTGCCCGCTGGCAATTTCTTGTGCCGACGTTCAGGGGACGAATTCATTGCGGTGCTGGATGTCGATGAACCGATCGCTGATTTCCAGGACACGTTGAAACGGATGTTCAAACCTGCTGTTTTCACCGTCCATCACTTCGATACCGTGCAGGTCACCGCCACCTTCAGCGCTGGGGCCGCTTTGTTTCCCGATCACTCGGAATCGATCAACCAGCTGCTCATTTATGCCGATACCGCTTTACTGAGCGCCAAGGAAGCCGGTCGCAATCAGATCCAGTGGCTCAATGTCCAACTGATGGCGGCCACCACCCGAAAAAACAAAATCGACAGCAAATTGGCTGCAGCCATTCGGGAAGGTCGAATCCAAGCGCACTACCAACCCGAAGTGGATCTGCTGACCGGAAAAGTCATCGGCGTTGAGGCCTTGGCACGGTGGCATGACGAAGAATTGGGCTGGGTCAGCCCCGCAGAATTCATTCCTTTGGCCGAGCAATCTGGCGCCATAGACCCTCTGACAGAGCACATGTTTGCCCAAGTCGTGAAAGACAGCCACGCGATACGCGCCCACTTTCCCAAAGCAACGATCGCCTTGAATTCATCACCCCAGTTGATGTGTGGGAAGCGTCTTTTGACGATCTTTTCCCACTTGGCATCCGAGCATGAAAACGGTTTGGATGGTTTTGTTCTGGAAATGACCGAATCAGAATGCACCTTGAGCCCCCAAGAGCTGATCGGTCAACTCCAGGCCATCATGGGCTTGGGTGTGCGCATTGCCATCGATGATTTTGGCAAGTCCTATTCTTCACTGTCGCGCCTTGCAGGCATGCCCATTCAAAAATTGAAAATTGACATGTCATTCATCGCCGGTATGGAGCGGCAAGAAAACATCAAAATCATTTCAGGAATTCTGGCCTTGGCGCAATCGCTGGGGCTTGAGGTGACGGCTGAAGGCGTTGAAACCCATTTTCAACAAGACACCTTGATCAAGCTCGGCTGCCAACAAGCACAAGGCTACTTTTTTTCCAAGCCCTTGAAGCTCCACGATCTGCTCGCACTGCCCACCCACCTGGCGCCAAAGACGGTCTCGTGACAGCGCCTTGGGATGCGCCTAAACAGTCAGGTATTTGTCCAAGAAAGCAATGCTTTTCAATCTTGCCGCTTGCGAGGCCATCGGATCGTGCTGTCGGCTGCCGGCATGATCAAAGCCATACGCGGCGTCGTAGCGTTCGATTTGAACCATCGGCCCTTTTTGATCCGGGCTGACCTCGCCGTGGGCCGCAAAGTTTTCGCGCTGAGCGGCCACAAATTCGTCCATGGACGCTTGCGTCATCCAAGCGCCATTTGCAGGCAGATGAACCAGCACCGGACACATCGGCCGCAACCCGCGCACCTCTGGGTGGGTCATGCCCCCTCCATAAAATGAAGCGGCTGCAAAAACTTGGGGCATGGTGCACGCGGCTTGCCAAGCCAGCAAGCCGCCCCAGCAAAACCCCATGATGCCCACCCTGCCCTGAGCCACCTGCCCCTGGGCCCAAGTCACCACGGTCTGGACATCGAGCAAGACGCGGCTGGAGTCCACCGGCTGCAAAGGTTTCACCAACTGCTCACCCGAAAAACCCATCTGGTAGTGGTAACCATGGTCCTGCCCTGCTCGGCCACGGCCAAAGAGCGATGGTGCCACCACCAGATACCCTCTGGCCGCATGCTCATTGACCAATCCCCTGATGCGCTGGCTCAGCCCGGGCAAGGGGTTGGATGGGGCCATGGATGGACCGCGGTTAGGCGATCTGGCATCCATCTCATGCAACAGGACCAAAGCGCCTCGGGGGGCGCTGGAGGGGTGCGCCACATACCCACGGAATCGGTGCTGGTCTGGCGATGTGAACTCGGCGTATTGACCTGTGTGTTTTGTCATCGATCAACGCGATTGCGCTTTGTTGCCGTAAGGGCAGTGGTTGGGGCGCGGCCCCACTTGCGGGTGCAAACGGCAAGTGTTGGGGCGCTTGTCGTAGACCGTGCAGCGGCGCGTCTTGGCATCGAGAAACTGGCAGTCGCCACTGGCGCGGCGCGCCAAGCTGAAGATGCTGTTTTTGAAGTTGAAATGTTCGATCAACCCGGCCTTGCTCAGGCGCTTGGCGATCTGTTTGGGGTCTTCGTGCTCAGCCTCAAACGGGTCCACCAATTCCAACCGCACCAAGTCGGCCATCTTGACCTCGACCGGCATGGTGCAGCAGTTGGCCGCACAGCTGTCGCACAAACCGGCTTTGTAACGGGTCCAGGTTTCGCAACGGTCAACGTCAACAACGGCAATGGGGGATCTCATACCGAGCATTATCCCCGCATGCGCCTCAACCCTTCTTGGCCACCAGCGTCAAGATGTCGTAGCTGGCCACGACTTCGCCCATTTGGTTGGTCACTTCCACATCCCAAGCCACCACGCCCTGCCCCACCCCGTTGGCGTCTTTTTTGTTGCGGTCGATCTTGCGCTTGGCCGTCAGGCGGGCCTGGATGGTGTCGCCAATGCCCACCGGCTTGACGAAACGCAGCGTGTCCAAGCCGTAGTTCGCGAGCACCGGGCCGGGCGCGGGCGAAACAAACAGGCCCGCTGCGGCCGACAACACGAAGTAGCCGTGCGCGATGCGCTTGCCAAACGGCGAATCCTTGGCCGCGATCTCGTCAAAGTGCATGTAGAAATAGTCGCCCGACAGACCGCCAAAGGCCACGATGTCAGCTTCGCCCACGGTGCGGCGGTGGGTGAGCAAGCTCTCGCCAATTTGCAAGTCTTCGAAGTGGCGACGGAAGGGATGCACCTCGGTCTCGATCAGCTTGGCACCGCGCATGTACTCGCCCGTGACGGCAGCGATCATGGTGGGCGAGCCTTGCAGCGCGGTGCGTTGCATCAGGTGCTTGACAGCGCGGATGCCGCCGAGCTCTTCACCCCCGCCTGCGCGGCCGGGGCCGCCGTGTTTGAGCGGTGGCAGCGGCGAGCCGTGGCCGGTCGATTCGACCGCCGATTCGCGGTCCAGGATGTGCAGGCGGCCATGCAAGGCCGCGGCCACCGGGATCATGCGGGCCGCGATTTGCGGGTCTTTGGTGACCAGCGTGCCCACCAAGCTGCCTTGGCCGCGAGCGGCCAGTTGCAGGGCTTCGTCAATGCCGTCGTAAGGCATGAGCGTGCTGACGGGGCCAAAGGCCTCGACGTCGTGCACGCTGTCGGTGTGCAAAGGCTTTTGGCACAGCAGCAGTGTCGGCTGGAAGAAGGCACCGCCTTCGACGCCCTGCCCCACGGGTGCAAAACCGGCACCGCCGCCAAACACCAGCTCAGCGCTTTGGCGCAGCAGGGCCACGCGCTCGGCCACATCGGCTTGCTGCGAATGTGACGCCAAAGCGCCCATCTTCACGCCCTCGACCGACGGGTCGCCCACGACCACTTTGGCCAGACGGGCTTTGAGCTTTTCGGCGACAGCATCGAGGTGCTGGCGCGGCACGATGGCGCGGCGGATCGCGGTGCATTTCTGGCCGGCCTTGACGGTCATCTCGCGGGCGACTTCTTTGACGAACAAATCAAACTCTTCGTCGTCGGGTGTCACGTCGGGCGCGAGGATGGCGCAGTTGAGCGAGTCGGCCTCGGCGTTGAAGGGGATGCTGTGCTTGACCACATTGGGGTGCACACGCAGCATGGCCGCAGTGTCGGCCGAGCCGGTGAAGGTCACCACGTCTTGGCCGTTCAGGCGGTCCAGCAGATCACCGGTGGAGCCGATCACCAGCTGGAGCGAACCGGCAGGCAAGATGCCCGATTGCTCCACCAAGCGCACCATGGCTTCGGTCAGGTAGCTGGTCGACGAAGCCGGTTTGCCGATGCAGGGCATGCCCGCCAAAAAGCTGGGGGCGAACTTTTCGAGCAAGCCCCAGATGGGGAAGTTGAAGGCGTTGATGTGCACCGCGATGCCGCCGCGCGGCACCAGAATGTGCGTGCCCGCAAAGCCGCCTTTTTTGCCCAGCGGAAAAGCCGGGCCCTCGTGGATCAGGTTGCCGCTGGGCAG
>CANGZO010000144.1 GCA_947458305.1 Comamonadaceae bacterium | reverse complement strand
TGCCTGCTGGGCAAAGCGGCTTTGCTGTGATCTGGACCACCACCGCCTGGACCATCCCCGCCAACCAAGCCCTGAACGCCCACCCCGAGCTGACCTATGCGCTGGTGCAAACCGACAAGGGTTGCCTGGTGCTGGCCGAGTCGCTGGTGGACAAATGCCTCGAGCGCTTTGGCCTGCAAGGTGGCACGGTGCTCGCCACCGCCAAAGGCACGGCGCTGGGCGGCCTGAACTTCCGCCACCCGCTGCACGACGTAGACGTGGGCTACAAGCGCCTGTCCCCCGTGTACCTGGCCGAATACGTCAGCGACAGCGACGGCACGGGCCTGGTCCACTCCTCGCCCGCTTACGGTGTGGACGACTTCAACTCCTGCATCGCCAACGGCCTGAAGTACGACGACATCCTGAACCCGGTGCAGGGCAACGGCACGTATGCCGAAGACTTTCCGCTGTTTGGCGGCTTGCACATTTGGAAAGCCATTCCGGTGGTGCTGGATGCGCTGCGCCATGCGGGCCGATTGCTGTCCACCGTGACCATCACCCACAGCTACCCGCACTGCTGGCGTCACAAAACGCCCGTGATCTACCGCGCTGCCGCACAGTGGTTTGTGCGCATGGACGAGGGTGAAGGCGTGTTCACGAAAGACAAAGCGCCCAAGACCTTGCGCCAGCTGGCCTTGGACGCCATCGAGCAAACCCAGTTCTACCCCGAGAACGGCCAATCGCGCCTGCGCGACATGATCGCGAATCGGCCCGACTGGTGCATCTCGCGCCAGCGCAGCTGGGGCGTGCCGGTCCCGTTCTTTTTGCACAAGGACAGCGGCGAGCTACACCCCAACACCATGGCCATCCTGGACCAGGCCGCTGACATCGTGGAAAAAGGCGGCATCGAAGCCTGGAGCCGCGTGACGGTAGAAGAAATTTTGGGTGCAGCCGATGCGCAGCACTACACCAAGAGCACCGATATTCTGGAAGTCTGGTTCGACTCCGGCTCCACCTTCCAGCATGTGCTGCGCACCAGCCACAAAGACGCTTATGGCGTGGCACCCTTCCATGCCGAGGGGCCTGAAGCCGACCTGTATCTGGAAGGCCACGACCAGCACCGCGGTTGGTTTCACAGCTCGCTGCTGCTGGGCTGCGCCTTGTACGACCGCGCCCCATACCGCGGTCTGTTGACGCACGGCTTTGCCACCGACGGCCAAGGCCGCAAGATGAGCAAGAGCTTGGGCAACACCGTCGAGCCACAAACCATCACATCCAAAATGGGCGCAGAAATCGTGCGCCTGTGGGTGGCCAGCACCGACTACTCGGGCGACCTGAACATCGACGACAAGATCCTGGCCCGCGTGGTAGACAGCTACCGCCGCATCCGCAACACCTTGCGCTTTTTGCTGGCCAACGTGAGCGACTTCAACCCAGCCACAGACACGGTGCCCGACGACCAGTTGCTGGAAATCGACCGCTTTGCCCTGGCCCGCGCCGCCGAGTTGCAAGCCGACATCCGCGCCCACTTCGATGAGTACGAGTTCCACCCCGTGGTCTCCAAGCTGCAGATCTATTGCTCGGAAGACTTGGGCGCGTTTTATTTGGACGTGCTCAAAGACCGCCTGTACACCACCGCACCCAAGTCGCTGGCCCGCCGCAGCGCGCAAACCGCGCTCTACCGCATCACCCACGGCATGTTGCGCTGGATGGCGCCGTTCTTGTCGTTCACGGCCGAAGAAGCTTGGACCACTTTTGGCACATCGGAATCCATCTTCCTGGAAACCTTCAGCGACTTCGGCGCGGTTGACGCAACGCTGCTCGCCAAGTGGGGCCGCATCCGCGAAATCCGCGACTTGGTGAACAAGGACATCGAAAACCTGCGCACTGCAGGCCAAGTGGGCGCATCGCTGCAAGCCGAAATCACCTTGACTGCGCCTGCCGCAGACCATGCCTTGCTGGCCAGCCTGGGCTCGGACATCAAGTTCGTGTTCATCACCTCCAAAGTGACTTTGCAGGCAGGCGAAACACTGGCTGTCCAAGTGATCGCCAGCCAAACCACCAAGTGCGAGCGCTGCTGGCACTACGCGGACGACGTGGGCCAAGACACTGCCCACCCCACCATTTGCGGCCGCTGCGTGAGCAACCTGCACGGCGCTGGCGAAACCCGCCTGGTTGCCTGACGTTCACGCACAAACAACACAAGGCAAACCCATGGCCAGCAGCAAAAAAATCGGTAAAAGCTACGCCAGCAAAAGCCAAGGCATGGTGCTCTGGCTGGGCATTGCCCTCTTGGTGCTGGTGCTCGACCAGTTCACCAAGGTGCTGGTGCTGGGCGCTTTCCAGCTGGGCGACAGCACCCCGATCACTTCGTTTTTCAACTTGGTGCGGGTGCACAACCACGGCGCAGCTTTTTCGTTTCTAGCGGGTGCGGGCGGCTGGCAGCGTTGGTTTTTCACGGGCATCGGCGTGGCAGCGGCCATCTTCATGGTCTGGATGCTCCATGCCCACCCCGGCCAAAAACTCTTCAGTTTGGCCATTTCGCTCATCCTGGGCGGAGCGATTGGCAACGTGATCGACCGCCTGCTGCACGGTTATGTGGTCGACTTTTTGGACTTTTATTGGGGCACCTGGCACTTCCCGGCCTTCAATGTGGCCGATGCCGGCATCAGCGTGGGTGCAGCGCTGTTGATCTTGGACGAAATCCTGCGGGTGCGGCGCGGGCGTTGAGCCGAATCCGAGATTGAAAAAGCCCGCCTGAGCGGGCTTTTTCAATTCAAGCGGCCCATCAAAGCGTGATGATGGTGCAACCCGTGGTCTTGCGGGCTTCCAGAGCGATGTGCGCGTCCTGGATTTGTGCCAAGGGGAAGGTCTGCTCGATGTGGATCTTCACCTTGCCACTGGTCACCGCCTCGAACAAATCATCGGCCATGGCCTGTGTGTTTTCGCGGGTGGTGATGTGGCTGAACAGCGTTTGGCGGGTCACATAGATCGAACCCTTGGGTCCGAGAATGCCAGGCGCAAATGGGGCCACAGGGCCTGAGGCGTTGCCAAAACTGGCCATCAAACCAAAGGGGGCCAAGCAGTCGAGCGACTTGTCCCAGGTGTCTTTGCCCACCGAGTCGTACACCACTTTGACGCCCTTGCCACCGGTGATTTCCTTGACCTTGGCCTGGAAGTCTTGCGTGGAATAGTTGATGCAAAACTCAGCGCCGTTGGCCAGCGCCAGTGCGCACTTGGCATCGCTGCCCGCAGTGCCAATCAGGCGCAGACCCAGCGCCTTGGCCCATTGGCAAGCGATCAGGCCCACACCACCGGCTGCGGCGTGGAACAGCACAAAGTCACCGGCTTTCAGGCCGCCTTGGGGCAGCGTGCGCTTGAGCAAATATTGCGCTGTCAGGCCTTTGAGCATCATGGCTGCGCCTGTCTCGAACGAGATCGCATCGGGCAGCTTGCACACGCACTTGGCGGGCATCACACGCACTTCGCAGTAGCTGCCGGGTGGCTGGCTGGCGTATGCGGCGCGGTCGCCCACCTTCAGGTGCGTGACGCCTTCGCCCACGGCTTCGACCACGCCCGAGCCTTCCATGCCCAGCTTCAGGGGCATGGGCAGCGGGTACAAACCACCGCGCTGGTACACGTCGATGAAGTTCAGGCCAATGGCTTTGTGACGGATGCGGATCTCGCCAGGGCCGGGCTCACCCACCGTGACATCGACCAGTTTCATGACTTCGGGACCACCGTTCTGGTCGATCTGGACTGCAAGGCTCATGGGAAATTCTCCTGAATGGTTGAACACAAACTTTGTGTGACTTTGCCACGAATCTCATGCCGGAGTTCGGGGTGGGGACAGCTGGGCGACAGCGGGAAAACCCGAATATCGTTACATTGCCGCATGTCTCAAAAACTCTCACCCCTGACCGCCTTGTTGTTGACGGTGCCGCCTTTGTTGTGGGCAGGCAATGCGGTCATCGGCCGCTTGGTCAGTGATTTGGTGCCACCTGTCACGCTCAATTTTTTGCGCTGGGCTGTGGCCTTGTTCATCTTGCTGCCCTTGGCCGCTTGGGTTTTGAAGCGCAACAGTGGCCTGTGGCCACACTGGCGGCGTTTTGCCCTGCTCAGTTTGCTGGGCGTGGGTTGCTACAACGCGCTGCAATACCTGGCGCTGCAAACCTCCACCCCGCTGAACGTCACCCTGGTGGCGGCCAGTGGTCCGGTGTGGATGCTGGCCATTGGGGCGCTGTTTTTCCAGGCCCCAGTGCGCCGCGCCCAGATGTACGGCGCTGTGTTGTCCATTGTGGGTGTGCTGGTGGTCTTGTCCCGGGGCGACTGGGCGCAACTCATGGCGGTGCGGCTGGTGATTGGGGATGTGTTCATTTTGCTGGCCACAGCCTGTTGGTCTTGGTACAGCTGGATGCTGACGCGCAAAGACGAACCCGAAGCCATCCGCAACGACTGGGCGGCTTTTTTGCTCGCGCAGGTGGTGTTCGGGCTGGTCTGGTCGGGCCTGTTTGCGGGCATGGAATGGAGCCTGACCGATGCCCACATCACATGGGGCTGGCCACTCATCAGTGCGTTGGCCTTTGTGGCGGTCGGCCCCGCAGTACTGGCCTACCGCTGCTGGGGCCTGGGCATCCAGCGCGCAGGACCCGCAGTGGCAGGCTTTTTCGCCAACCTCACGCCGCTGTTTGCTGCCATCTTCTCAGCCGCCTTTTTGGGCGAATTGCCGCAGCTGTTCCACGGGCTGGCGTTTGCGCTGATCGTCAGCGGGATTTGGGTGTCTTCAAGGCGCTGAATCGCCAAGCCCCGCCTGCGCCTGCACCCACTGCACAAAGGCCGCTGTCGCACCGCGAGCGCGATCGGTATGGCGCACGCTCATGAAATGCACCGGGCGCACCAAGGCGGGCCAGCGCTCTGCACCCAACACCACCAGTTCGCCGCGCTCGATCTCGCGGGCGGCCAGGCGCGTGCTCTCCAGCGCCACCCCCATGCCATCGACCGCCGCTGCAATCGCCATGGCCGCACGGTCAAAAGATGGCCGAGGCCCCACGGGCATGGCCAACTCATGAAAGGCAAACCACTGCGGCCAGCCCACGGGGCTCAGCTGCGAATCGATCAAAGGCCAACGGGCCAGCAGTTGCTCGGGCGGCTCATCGCGCTGCGGCAGGTGCGCGGCCACCAGCGGGGCGATGTGTTCATCACCCAAAGCGCAGACATCGAGCCCCGCGCTGTGGCGTGGCGGGCCGTAGGCGATCGAGACATCGATATCGCGCTGCGCCCCCAAATCGAGCGGCTCCGCCCCCGTGGTCAGGCGGATGTTGACCGTCGGGTGCAAGGCCATGAAGCCAGGCAAGCGCGGGCCCAGCCACTTGAGCGCCAGGCTGGGCGCACAGTGCACCGCCAGCACCTGGTCCTGCGTGGGCAACTGCACCTCGGCGCAACTGGCTTCGAGCGCTCCGAACAATCGGTCCAGGCTCTCAAACAGCCTCTGCCCCTCCCGGGTGATCTGCACTTGGCGATGATGACGCTCAAACAGCGCTCGGCCAAAGTACTTTTCCAAGTCACGAATCTGGTGGCTGATGGCCGAAGGCGTCAGGTGCAGCTCTTGCGCGGCCAGGGCAAAACTCTGCAGCCGGGCAGCCGCCTCGAAGGTGCGCAAACGGGCCAAAGGTGGAAGATTTCTCATGCAAGTGATTTTCAGATGAATTGAACTCATGTTTCCATGAGCATTCACCGTTTGTCAAGGCACCCCCCATTGCGCGAATATTGGGCGACTATCGGGCGAATATCCGCCTTTAGAACCCTTTGGCTTTTTGGGACCACCCTATGACCACCCACCAATTTTTGCCTTCCGAACACCGCTTTGACCCGCTGACCGAGCCCAAGGTGTCGATCTACCAACCCGAGCAGCCCGGCCTGCTGTTCCCGGGCATCCCCACTTTTGACAACCATGCCCAACACCGCCAGTACCTCAAAGAACGCCTGGCCGGTGCTTGCCGGGCCTTTGCCCGCGCCGGGCTGGACTACGGCTTTGCCGGGCACCTGACGATCCGTGACCCCGAACGCCCCCACCTGTACTGGACCAATCCGATGGCAGTGCACTTTGCGCAGGTCAAGGTGTCCAACCTGATCCTGGTGGACCACCAAGGCCAGGTGAT
>CANGZO010000143.1 GCA_947458305.1 Comamonadaceae bacterium | reverse complement strand
GGTGTGTCTTGGGTTTTCCGTTTTTCTTGGGGTGAGCTGGCCGAGTCCTTGGGCGCTCGAATCGATGGCTTGATCCAATCCCGGCATGTCAAACGTGAGATCCAGGAGGACATGGCTTTGGGCCAGCGCGCCTTGCGCGAACGCGAAAAATCGCTGTCGGTGCAAGCGATTGAGCCTCAGTGGGACTTGGATCCGGTGATGGCTCCAGAAGGCCAGTTGGATTTGGAGCCGGTGCCTTTGGTGGCGCAGGCTGCCCCCATGGTCATCGAGCCCGGTGTCATGGCCGTGCCGCGCAGCGAACGTGTGGTCAAAGAGCGCCAAAAACCTCTGTTCAACGAATTGCCAGACAGCAAACTACCCCAGGTCGACTTGCTCGACAGTTTGTCGATCCGGCAAGAAACGGTGTCACCCGAAACGCTGGAGATGACCAGCCGTTTGATCGAGAAAAAGCTCAAGGATTTTGGTGTCGAGGTGCGTGTGGTGGCTGCTGCGCCAGGTCCGGTGATCACGCGTTATGAAATCGAGCCAGCAACAGGCGTCAAAGGTGCTCAGGTGGTGAACCTCGCCAGAGACCTGGCGCGTTCGCTCAGCTTGGTCTCGATCCGGGTGATCGAAACGATTCCGGGCAAGAACTACATGGCGCTGGAGTTGCCCAATGCCAAGCGCCAATCCATCAAGCTGAGCGAAATTTTGGGCTCGCAGGTCTACAACGAAGCCAAGTCGATGCTGACCATGGGCTTGGGCAAGGACATCATCGGCAACCCGGTGGTGGCCGATCTGGCCAAGATGCCGCACGTCTTGGTGGCCGGTACCACCGGCTCGGGCAAGTCGGTGGGTATCAATGCCATGATTTTGTCGCTGCTCTACAAGGCCGAAGCCCGCGATGTGCGCCTGTTGATGATCGACCCCAAGATGCTGGAGATGTCGGTTTATGAAGGCATTCCCCACCTGCTGGCGCCGGTGGTCACTGACATGCGCCAAGCCGCCCACGGCCTGAACTGGTGCGTGGCCGAGATGGAGAAACGCTACAAGCTGATGAGCAAGATGGGTGTGCGCAACTTGGCCGGTTACAACGCCAAAATCGACGAAGCCACCGCCCAAGAAGAGTTCATCTACAACCCCTTCAGCCTGACGCCCGACGATCCGGAGCCGCTCAAGCGCCTGCCGCACATTGTGGTGGTGATCGACGAGCTGGCCGATTTGATGATGGTGGTGGGCAAGAAGATCGAAGAGCTGATTGCCCGCCTGGCGCAGAAGGCCCGCGCTGCCGGTATCCACTTGATTTTGGCCACGCAGCGCCCGAGCGTGGACGTCATCACGGGTCTCATCAAGGCCAATATCCCGACCCGCATCGCATTTCAGGTGTCGAGCAAGATCGACAGCCGGACCATTTTGGACCAGATGGGTGCCGAGGCCTTGTTGGGCATGGGTGACATGCTCTATATGCCCTCGGGCACTGGCTTCCCGATCCGGGTCCACGGCGCTTTTGTCAGCGACGAAGAGGTGCACCGCGTGGTCAGCTACCTCAAAAGCCAGGGTGAGCCTGATTACATCGAAGGCGTGCTCGAAGGCGGCACGGTGGACGATGACGGCGGCATGCTGGGCGAGGGTGACAACGGCGAAAAAGACCCGATGTACGACCAAGCGGTCGAGGTGGTTTTGAAAAACCGCAAGGCCAGCATCTCGCTGGTCCAGCGTCACCTCAAAATCGGCTACAACCGCGCGGCCCGGTTGGTCGAAGACATGGAAAAAGCCGGTCTGGTCAGCAGCATGAGCGGCAGTGGCCAGCGTGAAATTTTGGTGCCCGCTCGGGCTGAATGATGCAGATGAAAAGTGTATGGAAGTCGCGCCGCAGCGCTTTGGTTTTGGGGCTTTACAGTGGGTGTGTGTGGGGCGTTTTGTCGCTCGCTTTGCCCGTGCAGGCCGATGGCGTGGATTTGTTGGCCCAGTTTGTCAAACAAGCCCGCAGTGGCAGAGCCGACTTCACCCAGGTGGTGACATCGCCGAGTCGCGCTGGGCAGACACCTCGCAGCAAGACGTCGAGCGGCAGCTTTGAATTCCAAAGACCCGGCAAGTTTCGCTTCGATTACCGCAAGCCCTTTGTGCAAACCCTGTTGGCCGACGGCCAAACTTTGTGGTTGCACGATGTGGACTTGAACCAAGTCACGGCCCGCAAGCAGCAGCAAGTTTTGGGTTCTACCCCGGTGGCCTTGTTGACCGCAGCGGCTGATCTGCAATCCCTCAAGGCCGACTTCCAGTTCAGCCCAGAGCCTGCTCGAGACGGTTTGGCGTGGGTGCGTGCGACGCCTTTGGCGGCGGACGGGCAGATCCGTTCGGTGCTGGTGGGATTGCGTGCCACGCCCATGGGCGTCGAGTTGGCTGTTCTGGATGTGCAAGACAGCTTGGGTCAGCGCTCGGTGTTGACCTTTGCGGGTTTTCAGCTGAACGTGGCCTTGCCCGCCAGTCAATTTGTGTTCAAGGCCCCAGCGGGCGTCGACATCATTCGCCCTTGATGCCGTCCGGGTGTCCATGAAAGCCCCCACGCTGCCACCGCATGCCCCTTTGGCCGAGCGCCTGCGGCCACGCCACTTGGGTGAGGTGATCGGGCAGCAGCATCTGCTCGGCGAAGGCATGGCCTTGCGCTTGGCGTTCGAGTCGGGCCAGCCGCACAGCTGCATTTTGTGGGGGCCACCTGGCGTGGGCAAAACCACCATTGCCCGTTTGATGGCCGATGCGTTTGAGGCGCAGTTTCTGAGCATCAGCGCGGTGCTGGGGGGCATCAAAGACATCCGCGAAGCGGTCGACAAAGCCGAAGCCGCCCGCACTGGCTTGCACCCGCAGCGCACCATCATGTTTGTGGACGAGGTGCACCGCTTCAACAAAAGCCAGCAAGACGCGTTTTTGCCGCACGTCGAAAGCGGCTTGTTCACCTTCATCGGTGCCACCACCGAGAACCCATCGTTTGAGGTGAACTCAGCCCTGCTGTCCCGTGCAGCGGTGTATGTCTTGCAACCCTTGGCGGAAGAAGACCTGGGCCACATCGTGACGCGGGCGCAAGCCATCCAAGCGATTCCAGCCATCGAGCCCGAAGCCTTGGCGCGTTTGTTGGCCTATGCCGATGGGGACGCCCGGCGTTTGCTCAACACGCTGGAGACCTTGGCCATGGCGGCCAAACAAGAGGCCATTGACCCGGTGACCGACACCTGGCTGATGCGTGTTTTAGGCGAGCGCATGCGCCGCTATGACAAGGGTGGTGAGCAGTTCTACGACACCATCAGCGCGCTGCACAAATCGGTGCGCGGCTCTGACCCCGATGCCGCCCTGTATTGGTTCGTGCGCATGCTCGACGGCGGTGCGGACCCGCGTTACCTGGCGCGCCGCTTGATCCGCATGGCCAGCGAAGACATTGGCTTGGCCGACCCGCGTGCCCTGCGCATGGCCCTTGACGCAGCCGACGTGTATGAGCGTCTGGGCAGCCCCGAAGGCGAGCTGACGCTAGCGCAGTGCGTGATTTATCTGGCCGTTGCGCCCAAGTCCAATGCGGCTTACAAGGCCTTCAAAGAAGCCAAGGCATGGGTTAAAAAAGACGGCACCCGCCCAGTGCCCATGCACTTGCGCAACGCGCCCACCCAGCTCATGAAACAGCTGGACTATGGCAAGGGCTACCGTTATGCGCACGACGAGGAAGATGGCTTTGCTGCGGGCGAGCGTTATTTGCCCGAGGGCATGCCGGAACCCGGTTTTTACCAACCGGTTCAGCGGGGTCTAGAGATCAAAATCGCGGACAAACTGGAAGAACTGCGAAAGAAAAATTCAGCCACAGGGTAAGTCCCGAACGAATGGTCTTCGGAAGACCTCTTTTCTTTCACTACAATCCCGCCACCCCGCCAGGTGCATCCAAGATCTGGCGGGTTTTTTGCTACTGCTCAGGTCTCACCCAAAAGGTGTGGTCTGAACCAAAACAACAACCGACGAAATGGGCTGCTAAGCGCAGCGCAATACACGGAGAAAAACAATGGACGTCTTTTTGCAGCAGGTCATCAACGGCCTGGTCATGGGCAGCATGTACGCCCTGGTGGCCTTGGGCTACACCATGGTGTACGGCATCATCAACCTGATCAACTTTGCGCACGGTGAAGTGCTGATGGTGGGTGCATTAACGAGCTGGTCTGCCATCGGCATGATGCAAGACGCCATGCCCGGCTCGCCAGGCTGGGTGATTTTGATTTTGGCCACCTTGATTGCCTGCGTCGTGGCAGCGGTGCTGAACTTCACCATTGAAAAAGTGGCCTATCGCCCCCTGCGCAACAGCCCCAAACTGGCCCCCCTCATCACGGCCATTGGCATGAGCATCTTGCTGCAGACCCTGGCCATGATCATCTGGAAGCCCAACTACAAGGCTTACCCCACTTTGTTGTCCAGCACGCCCATCAACATGGGGGGCGTGGTGATCACGCCGACCCAAATCATGATTTTGGGCGTCACGGCCGTCTCGTTGGCGGTGCTGATGTGGCTGGTCAACTACACCCGGCTCGGCAGAGCCATGCGGGCCACCTCAGAGAATCCGCGCGTGGCCGCCTTGATGGGCGTTAAGCCCGATATGGTGATTTCGGCCACCTTTGTCATTGGCGCCGTTTTAGCGGCTATTGCGGGCGTGATGTACGCCTCCAACTACGGCACGGCGCAACACGCCATGGGCTTCTTGCCGGGCCTCAAAGCCTTTACCGCCGCAGTGTTTGGCGGTATTGGCAATTTGGCTGGCGCGGTCATTGGCGGCATTTTGTTGGGCCTGATCGAAGCCATCGGCTCGGGCTATATCGGCTACCTGACCGGTGGCGTATTGGGCAGCCACTACACCGATATTTTTGCGTTCATCGTGCTCATCATCGTTCTGACCCTTCGCCCCTCGGGCCTGATGGGTGAGCGCGTGGCCGATCGCGCGTGAGGGGGATGAGCATGAACTTGAACATCAACAAAACCACTCAATACATCCTGATGGGCGTGGGCTTGCTGGTCTTGCCGCTCATCCTTCAAAGTTTTGGCAACGCCTGGGTGCGCATCGCCGACATGGCGCTGCTCTACATCTTGTTGGCGATTGGTCTGAACATCGTGGTGGGGTATGCCGGTTTGCTCGACCTGGGCTACGTGGCCTTTTTTGCGGTGGGCGCCTACATGTACGGCTTGCTGTCTTCGCCGCACCTGATCAACACCTTCACCAACATGGCCAGCACCTTTCCCGATGGCTTGCACATGTCCATCTGGCTGATCTTGCCTTTGGCCGCGGCCCTTGCGGGTTTGTTCGGCATGTTGCTGGGGGCGCCTACGCTCAAGTTGCGCGGTGACTATTTGGCCATCGTGACCTTGGGCTTTGGCGAGATCATTCGGGTGTTCCTCAACAACTTGGACCACCCCGTCAACATCACCAACGGCCCCAAGGGGCTGGACCAAATTGACCCCATCTCTATTTTTGGTATCAATTTGGGCAAAAAACTGATGGTGGGTGACTTCGAAATCGCCTCGGTCACTTTGTACTACTACTTGTTTTTGAGTTTGGTGCTGCTGACAATTTTGATCTCGCACAGATTGGAAGTGTCGCGCATCGGCCGCGCTTGGATGGCGATTCGCGAAGACGAGATTGCCGCCAAAGCCATGGGCCTGAACACCCGCAACCTCAAGCTCTTGGCCTTTGGCATGGGCGCCACTTTTGGCGGTGTTTCAGGCGCCATGTTTGCAGGCTTTCAAGGCTTCATTTCGCCGGAATCTTTTAGCCTGATGGAGTCGGTGATGATCGTCGCCATGGTGGTGTTGGGCGGCTTGGGTTATTTGCCCGGCGTGATCTTGGGCGCCATTTTGTTGTCGGCTTTGCCTGAAGTTTTGCGCTATGTGGCAGGCCCATTGCAGGAGATGACCGGCGGTCGCTTGGACGCGTCTATCTTGCGTCAGTTGTTGGTGGCTTTGGCCATGATCGTGATCATGTTGCTGCGGCCTCGTGGGCTGTGGCCTTCGCCTGAGCATGGCAAATCCCTCACGTCGAAATGAAGGAGCCGACCATGAATCCAACAGCGAACAAAGACACGGTTCTCCATGTTTCAGGCATTTCCAAGCGCTTCGGCGGTCTGCAAGCCCTGTCTGACGTGGGCATGACCATCCAGCGCGGTCAGGTCTATGG
>CANGZO010000142.1 GCA_947458305.1 Comamonadaceae bacterium | reverse complement strand
GATGCTGGCTTCGACTTCTGCCGGGTTCTCTTCGGGGATCATGCGGCGGTCGAGCTTGAAGCTGACTTTGCCGGGCACCACGTTGGTGTTGGTGCCGCCTTCGATCAGGCCCACGTTCAGATAGGGGTGGCTGATGCCCTCGACCTGGGATGTGACTTTGAGGTATTGCGTGTTGAGCGCGAGCAGGGCATTCAAGATGTGCACCGCGCCTTGCAGCGCGTCGGTGCCGCTGTCGGGAATGGCGGCGTGCGACATCTCGCCTTGCACGGTGACTTCCATTTGCAGGCAACCGTTGTGCGCGGTGACCACCTGGTAGGAAAAGCCTGCCGCGATCATCAAATCAGGCTTGGTCAGGCCTTTGGCCAGCAGCCAGCCGGGGCCCATCTCGCCGCCAAACTCTTCGTCGTAAGTGAAGTGCAGTTCCACACCGCCTTTGAGTGGGGCCTTGAGTGATTCCAGTGCACGCGTAGCAAAGGTGAAGGTGGAAAAGTCGCACTTGCTCACGGCGGTGGCGCGGCCATACATCGCACCGTTGTGGATTTCGCCGCCGTAGGGCGGGTGTGTCCAGCCTTCGCCTGGGGGCACCACATCGCCGTGGGCGTTCAGGGCAATGGTTTTGCCTTCGCCATATTTGCGGCGCACGATCAGGTTGGTGACCGACTCCAGGCCGTAGGCTTTGACTTCGGCGGCGGGTACGGTGTGCTTTTCTGCGTCAAAGCCCATGGGGGCCAGCAGCTCGGCGGTGCGCTCGGCGTGGGGCGCGTTGTTGCCGGGTGGCGTGTCGGTGGGCACTTGCACCAGCGCCTGCATGAACTTGACCTGTTCGTCAAAGTGCGCGTCGATCCAGGCGTCGAGTTGTTGGTAGTGTTGTGAGTGATTGACGGTGGGGGCGCTCATGACATTTCCTGAGAGAGTTGGTTCAAAACATGGGAGAAGGCGTCGACACACAGTTGCATGTCGTCGCTGGTGGTCGATTCGCGTGGGTTGTGGCTGATGCCCCCGTTTTCGCCGCGCACAAACAGCATGGCTTGCGGCATGACTTCGTGCAGCTTCATCGCGTCGTGGCCTGCGCCGCTGGGCAGTTTGAACAGCGGCACGCCCAAGGCGCGCACGGCGCGTTCCCAAAGGGCTTGCCACTCGGGGGCGCTGGGGGCGGCGGCTGCGCTCATGGTCAGCTCGGTTTTGACGCGCACGCCACGGCGTTCGGCAATGGCCTGTAGTTGTGCCATCACATCGTCCACCAGTGCGTCGCGCTGCGCATCGGTGGGCGCACGCATGTCCAGGCTGAACAGGCAGCGGCCGGGCACCACGTTGATCGAGCCATTGGGCACTTGCAGCTGGCCCATCGTCGCCACACTGTCGCCATCTTTCGCGGCGCGTTGCTCCATGTACAGCGCCAATTCGGCTACGGCGCAAGCAGCGTCGCGGCGGCGGTCCATGGGGGTGGTGCCTGCGTGGCTGGCGGTGCCGAAGACCTCGCACAGGTAGCGCACGCTGCCGTTGATGGACGTGACCACGCCCAGCGGGATGTTCACTTCGTTGAGCACCGGGCCTTGCTCGATGTGGACCTCGATAAAGCCGAGGTACTGCGCTGGGTCGCGCTGGATTTTGGGGATGTCGTCGATGCACAGGCCTGCGTGCTGCATGGCGGCACGCATGGTGATGCCATCGGCGTCTTGCTGGTCCAACCAAGCGGGGTTGAATTGACCAATGAGCGCGCCCGAGCCGAGGAAGGTGGCCTTGTAGCGCTGGCCTTCTTCTTCGGCAAAGGCGACGACCTCGATGCCGAAGGGCAGGCGTTTGCCTTGTTGGTGCAGCTGCTGCACACAAGCCATGGGCACAAAAATGCCCAAGCGCCCGTCGTACTTGCCGCCATTGCGCACTGTGTCGTAGTGGCTGCCGGTCATCAGGTATTTGGCACCCGCTGTGGCGGGGTGGTAGCGACCCACCACATTGCCCACCGCATCGGTATAGACCTCGTCAAAGCCGCAGTCGCGCATGTTTTGGGTGATGCGCTGGGCGCAGGCGCGGTGCGCGTCGGTGAGGTAAGTGACGGTGAGTTGGCCCAACTCGGCAAAGCCGGGGTCGCTGTGCTGGGCCAGTTGTTCTTGCCAGTCCCAGACCCTGTGGCCCAGCGTGGGCTCTGCACCAAATTTGTCGTTCAGCCGGATTTCGGCGATGCGGTGGATGTTGCGCAGGCACTCAGCCAACTCCATGTCGGGGTGGCCGAACAGACGGCGCTCAAAGGCATCGATGATCTGTTTTTTGTTCAAGCCCACGCCACGCGGGCCGCGCACCGCCAGGATGAAGGGCCAGCCGAACTTGGCGTTGTAGTCGGCGTTGAGCTTTTGGATCTTGGCAAATTCTTCGGGCGTGCAGTCAGTCAGGCCCGCCTTGGTTTGTTCGTTGGTCGATTCGGCCGTGAGCGACTTGCTGACCATGGCTTTGCCCGCCAATTCAGGGTGGGCGCGGATCAAGCCCAGCTGCGCGTCGCGCCCGGCGTGTGCCAGCACTTCGCACATGGCATGCTTGAGGTGGGCCAAAGATGTGAAGGGGCGTTCGTTGAGCGCCTGCTCGGTAATCCAAGGCGAATGCTCGTACAAGCCGTCGAGCATTTGCGCGGCTTCGGCGTGCGACGCGTTGTTGAGTTGTTCAAGCGTGATGGGCATGGGTGTTTCCGAGCTTGTTGTGGTGTGAATGTTTTTGGTAGGAGCCCACCCCGTGGGTGATAGGGGCGGCGGTGGTCCACCAGCCATCGCGCACGGGGTGCGCTCCTACAGTGGAAGAAACGCGTTCACTCGGCATAAGGGTGCGTTGCCTTCCAATGCCGTGCAATGTCAATGCGCCGCGCTACCCAGACTTTGTCGTGCGACTGGATGTGGTCCAAAAAGCGTTGCAGCGCGGTGATGCGGCCAGGGCGGCCCAGCAGACGGCAATGCATGCCAATGCTCATCATCTTGGGGGCGTTGTCACCACTGGGGTCACCCTCTGCGTACAACGCATCAAAGGTGTCCTTCATGTACTGAAAGAACGGGTCGGCGTGTGAATAGCCCTGAGGCAGCGCAAAGCGCATGTCGTTGCAGTCCAGGGTGTAGGGCACGATGAGCTGGGGCGCATCGGTGCCGTCGCTTTTGCGCACTTTCATCCAGAAGGGCAGGTCTTCGCCGTAGTAGTCGCTGTCGTATTCAAAGCCGCCAAAGTCGGCCACCAGGCGGCGGGTGTTCGGGCTGTCCCGCCCGGTGTACCAGCCTAGAGGCCTTTCACCGGTCAGCTTCTGAATGATCGCCATCGCCTCGGCCATGTGGGCGCGTTCGGTGGCTTCATCGATATTTTGGTAATGGATCCACTTGAGGCCATGGCAGGCGATGTCGTAACCCAGCTCTTTGAAGGCGGCTGTTAACTCTGGGTGCTTTTGCAGCGCGGTGGCCACGCCAAAAACGGTGAGCGGCAGACCGCGTTTTTCAAACTCGCGCAGGATGCGCCACACGCCTGCACGCGAGCCGTATTCGTAAATGCCTTCCATGCTGATGTGACGCTCGGGGAAGGACGCGGGGTTGAACATCTCGGACAAAAATTGCTCAGAGCCTGCATCGCCGTGCAGCACCGAGTTTTCGCCGCCTTCTTCGTAGTTCAAGACAAACTGCACTGCCACGCGGGCGCCGCCCGGCCATTGCGCGCGTGGTACATGGCGGCCGTAGCCAATCAGGTCGCGGGGGTAGGGCAGGGTGCTGTCGTAAATGCTCATGGGTCTTGCTCGGTGGTGTTCAGGCCAAGGCCAGGGAAATGTCGTGGGTGGGCACTTTGCGGTCGAAGGTCAGGCTGGCTTCGACGTGCAGCAGGTGCTCTTGCATCAGGCGCACGGCCAAGTCTGAGTCCTGCGCTTCGAGCGCGGCCACGATGGCCACGTGTTCGTCGGTGGAGTGCTCGGCTTCGTTGCGCGACTGGTACATCAGCGTGATCAGGGCGCAGCGTGAGATCAAGTCGCCCAGCACTTGCGCCAGCACATCGTTGTGCATCAGCTCGGCCATGCGCACATGGAAATCGCCCAGCAACTCGGTGCGTCCTGTGATATCGCCTTGGGTGACCGCTTCGCGCTCTTGCTTGATGTGGTCTTTGAGGGAGGCGATTTGTTCGGGCGTGACCTGCTGCACAAAGGCGCGGGTCATTTCGGCTTCCAGCATGCGGCGCACGGCAAAGACCTGCTGGGCTTCTTCGACCGAGGGGGCCGCCACAAACGCGCCGCGTGCGGGTTCCAGACGGATCAGGCGGTTTTGGGACAGCTGAAACAGCGCTTGGCGCACCAGCGTGCGCGACACGCCAAAGTGGTCGGCCAACTTTTGCTCGGCCAGCTTGGAGCCGGGCAAAAGCCGATGCTCCACGATGGCCCGGGTCAGCGATTCGACGATGTGGTGCGTGGTAGAAATTTCCATGTCTCGCAGTCCCTTGGGGTGTTGTTGCCCAAGTGTTTTTGTGTTGTTGGCTCAAATCATAGCCATCAAATGCAAAATTGTATACACTTCGGTCGACCGGTTTGTGGGGCTTTTCAAAGCCTTGCCAAAATCATCCTTTTGACCCCATTCAAGACAAGCGAGCAAAACCATGGGACTGAGCACACACGTTCTGGACACGATGCACGGCTGCCCCGCTGCGGGCATGCAGGTGAGCCTGTACACCACCCAAGGCGAGCAGGCCACTTTGGTCAAAAGCTTCACCCTCAACCACGATGGTCGCAACCCCGACGGCTTGCTCTACGACCACGCCAGCTTGCGCAAAGGCACCTACCGTCTGGTGTTCAATGTGGGCGACTACTTCAAGGCCAAAGGGGTGGAATTGCCTGAGCCGAATTTCTTGAACCGCGTGTCGCTGGACTTTGGCGTGGCCCACGAAGACCAGCACTACCACGTGCCCCTGCTGGCCAGCCCTTGGAGTTATTCGACCTATCGCGGTTCTTGAAATTAATCGGGATCTGACCCCAATTAAATCAATTGGGGTCAGATCCCGATTCTTTTGAGTTTCTAGGAATTCACTGAGGATTTGCTTGGCACAGCAAGGCTACTTGGCTAAGCTTTTGCCATGGTGTGGCTTTTATTACTCATTTTGGCGGGTGCTTTGTCGGCCTGTGGCGGAGGAGACGGCGCCAGTTTTGCCCCACCAACGGCTGCAACCCATTGCGGCGTGAATGTGGGCACCGAACGTCTGACTGGGAAAGTGACTTCGGTGCACGACGGTGACACGATCACGTTGAATGGTGAATCGGTTCGGCTCGCCAGCATCGATGCCCCCGAGCTCGACCAAGCCTATGGGCAACCATCTCGGGCAGCTTTGGCGGCCATGGTCTGGGACCAGACCGTCACCGTCACTTACGCACAAAAAGACCGCTATGAGCGGGTGGTGGGCACTGTTTTCAAAAGCGATTGCACCAACATCAACCTGACGATGGTCCAAGAGGGCGCAGCTTGGTACTACGAGGCCTTTCAATGTGAGATCGATCTCAGGCAGCGCCAAGACTATGCCGCAGCCCATGCACAGGCCCGAGCAGCCAATAGGGGTTTGTGGGCCGGTGATGCCATGGCCCCGTGGAGATACCGCAACGGTGTGGATGCCAAAGTACCCAACAGCTGCCCCAATGGGGATGCTGCTTCGTTGTAATTGGGCGTATTTGCCCTTTCTCGTCGAAAAAGCAGCCCACAGCGGGTTTTCCCTCTCTAAAATCAGGCTTTTCCGATTACCCACCCCCCCCGAAACCATGACCCAAGTCACCAACACCGTGCGCTTTGTGCTCGACGGCCGCATCGTCGAAGCCCAAGGCGAGCGTCGCACCACCACTGTTCTCGACTACCTGCGTGAGCAAATGCACCGCACCGGTACCAAGGAAGGCTGCGCCGAAGGCGATTGCGGCGCTTGTGTCGTGATGGTGGGTGAGCTCAACGCCGCTGGCACGGGTGTGGACTATGTGGCCACCAACGCTTGCATTCAGCTGCTGCCCTCGTTGGACGGCAAATCGGTCAAAACCGTCGAGAGCCTGAAAAAAGCCGACGGCACGTTGCACCCGGTGCAGGCAGAAATGATCAAGTGCCACGGTTCGCAGTGCGGCTTCTGCACCCCCGGCATCGTGATGAGCTTGGTGAACCTGGTGCAGGTCTTGCCCATGCCCAACCGCCAGCAGATCACCGATTCG
>CANGZO010000141.1 GCA_947458305.1 Comamonadaceae bacterium | reverse complement strand
GACCTGGCTGCCCACCCAGATGAAACTCTGACCGTCAGACTTGATTCATCCCCGATGATTCAACCCGTCCCCAGAGGACGGGTTGTTCGTTTGGGACGATAAGGAATACTGTGTTCAAGAATGTGATGGTTTACCGCATCGGCGAGGGCTTTGTGCCCACACTGGCCGATGCACAGGCGGCCCTAGAGCCGATGCAGTTTGTGGAATGTGGCGCCAGCCAGGACAAGTCGATCGGCTGGGTGCCGCCACGGGGTGAAGCCCATGGGCCGTTGGTCGAATCGGTGGGTGGGCAATGGATCATGAAGCTCATGATCGAGTCCAAGGCGGTGCCCGGCAACGTGGTGCGCCGCAAGGTGGACGAGCGCATCGCCGAAATCGAAGCGGCCACCGGCCGCAAACCCGGCAAAAAAGAAAAACGCGACCTGATGGACGACGCTCTGTTGTCGCTGCTGCCGCAAGCCTTTGCCCGCCAATCCACCGTGCTGGTGTGGATGGACTTGGAAAACCGCCGCCTGGTGCTCAACGCGGGCAGCCAGGGCAAAGCCGATGAAGTCATGTCGGCGCTGATGAACGTGATGGGCGGTTTGTCGGTGTCACTGATCCAGACCGTGACCTCACCCCAAGCGGCCATGACGCAGTGGCTGCTGGCACCCACACCCGACGAATGGCCGTCTGATTTGACCGTGGAGCGCGAAACCGTGCTCAAGTCTACGGGCGAAGACGCGGCCAGCGTGCGCTTCACGCGCCACCACCTAGCCAACGACGACGTGCGCAAGCATGTGATGGAAGGCAAGCTGCCCACGCAATTGGCGCTCAGCTGGGACGGCCGCGTGGCCTTTGTGCTGACCGACACGCTGCAGCTGAAAAAAGTGCAATACCTCGACGGCGTGATGGACGAATCGGGCACCGACAAAAAAGAAGACCGCTTTGACGCCGATGTGGCACTGTCCACCGGCTTGCTGGGTCCGCTGATCGACAGCCTGATCGAAGCCCTGGGTGGCGAGATGCAACTGGGTGCAGCAGCGACCGACGAAGACCCGCCGTTTTAATCGTCGGTAAACCCCAAGCGGAAGGACCCACGCCATGCTCACGGTGATCGCGATTTGCCTGGGTGCTTGTGTGGGTGCGCTCTCGCGCTGGCAGCTGGGCCTGTGGCTCAACCCCAGCAACGCAAGCGCTGGCCTGCTGCCCTGGGGCACCTTGGCGGCCAACCTGATCGGTGGCTACTTGGTGGGTGTGTGTGTGGGCGTGTTCCAGCAACTGCCCGAGCTCGACCCGGTTTGGCGCTTGGCCTTGGTCACCGGCTTTTTGGGGGCACTGACCACTTTTTCCAGCTTTTCAGCCGAGGTGGTGGCCATGCTGCAACAAGGCCGCTTTGCGCTGGCGGCAGGCACGGCCAGTTTGCACTTGTTCGGTTCGCTGGCACTCACAGTGCTGGGACTCAAAACCGTGGGTCTGATCTGGGTGCGCTGATTAAGCGAGGGGCTGGAGTGCAGCGGCTGAGGGCGTGAAAGCTATTTGACGAAGGACATCTCTCGGGAAACTAAAGACATCGAGAAGTTCACACTGACTGCAATTCAGCCGGAAAGAACGCGAGCGAGGTCTTAACTTAAACCAACTGGCTTCCACGAAACCCGGGGCGATTCATCCGTTGTGGACACATCTGGTCAGATTCATCAGGGCATCAGGGCATCAACGACATGACGCCACTCGATCATTGTTTTTTCCTCTTTTTAGCCTGACTGGGTTTTTCGGCATGGGCATAAGCATCAAGCCCGGCTTCACGGTCCAGTGGCACTGTGGTTGCCATGGTGGTGTCTGTACGCGGTTGCAGATGGGGTGGGAAAAATGCCAACTTTTGATTTTGAGCGAGCTTGTTGGTTCGGTCCAAATCCAGATCACGTTCGTTCACGCCGCTGGGTGAAACACACACGCCGTTGACGATTTCTAAGTCAAACCACCATCTCTTGACCGAATTGCGGATGCCTGCGCCGATTTGATCGTCGTAATCAATGAGTGCTCTTCTGGCACTGGGCACTTTGATTGAAAGCTCGAGGAGTCGAGACGATTCAACAAGGTCTTCTCTGTTGTAAGGGCAAGTTTTCATACAACGCCCACAGGCCGAACCCTTCATGTTCGTCAAGCGGTACTTGCCACATTTCTCAACATCGGGTTTCCATATTTCGTAGCCATTGAACATCACCTTGGGGCCAAAAGGGATGGCATTGCATGGGCACTCGCGTGCGCATTTCAGGCACATGTTGCAAACAGATTGCAATCCAAAATCAATGGGCTGATCAAACGCCAAGGGCAAGTCGGTGGTCAATAAAACGCTTTTTGAACGAGGTCCGATGAATGGATTTAAAACCAACTCTCCAATGCGAGACAGTTCGCCCAGACCGGCCAATAAGGTGGCTGGAATGTGCAGTACATCCGATTCTGCGTTGGTGTGCGCTCGAGAAGAAAAACCCAGGCGGCGTAAGTGTGCGCCCATGACACCCGCTATAAAAGCGCCGCGCATGTAGCTTCGCATGGACTGCGCACCAGAAATCCAATCGTCCCCCGATGCGCCTTCCATGGTCTCAAAGCCTTGGTCAAGCAACATGACAACACAGTGCTTGTGACTGGGCTCAATGGGTTTGCCTTGCTGTGCTTCATGCGAATAAAACATCCAGGGCTCTGCTTCACAAATGCCCACCAAATCAGCACCTAAAAAATACGCCAAGGCTTTGATGGACTCTGCATTTTTTTGGGCGTCCGACAACGCCCCATTTGTCTCTGCAGGCACAAGCCGCTCGTATGTTCCCTGCAGTGGCACCATGTTCCTTATCAAAGGTGTCATGGCAAACGCTAGGGGATGTTTGGTCGCAAAGCGCATGCGCTGCACCTTGGCTTTTTCACCTAAATCACCTGCCAATGCGCGCGTGAACAAATCAGCACGTTTGCTGTTGCGAATGATCTCGTCGCGAAGAATCAGGGTTGTGGGCTCTGGCACCCGTTTCAATGATTCCATGGGGTAGCGCCCCAAATGCAAAGGGCGCAGCTCAGCTTCCGATTCAGCCCATCCCGGGCGAGTTCCCTGCTTGCCCATATAAGCGTCAGAGTCCGGCCAATCCAATGAAGCGTCTGTCGCTATGGGGAGATCGACCTCTAAAGGCAAATCGGTGCTGACAGCGGCTATGGCAAAGCCACGCTGCACAAAAGGCATCTTGAGAACGCCGTTTTCACACCGCGCAATGCCTGCGCGTTGTGCCAATGCTTCAAGGTTTAAATGCGTGTTGCCTGTGACATGGCCGCGGGCGCTGTACCCCAAGGCGCGAACATATCCAGCCAAGACAACAGCCACTTCCGTGGCGCGTGCGTCGGTTCTGGCTTTGTTGCTGCCATGAAGCCAAGCCGCGCCAGACTCATCCGATTTGGGTTCACGGCTGAATTCAACGAGAAAAATCAATGCATGGGAATGTTTGAAGGGCGATTCGGGCAACCCATCCATGTCATCAATGGCGCACACACCAGCCAGGGTTGCATCCAAAAAATATGCGCACGCTTTGAGGTTTTTACTTCGAAGACTCAAATCATCTGGCAGCGGTGCACGGGCAATGGCCGTTTCGCCCTCCAGATACTTTTCAAACAAGGCTTGATAAGCCGACAAGGCCTCGTTGATCGAATTCGGACCGGCAGGATTTTTGTCCCTGGGTGATGCGGCTGGGTGTTCTGGCGCATGGGCATCACGCGCAAGCAATTCGGTGGGCAAATCGCCCATGTCAAAGTGCCGAGACTGATTTGAAAATAAACGTGTCATGTTCCAGAGAGATCAGGTAACCCTGCTTGTCGCGGGGAACGGACCCAGGTCAAATAAACTTCAGCGCCAACACACTCACCCCCCACCCCGCTGCATCGTCAAATCAAAGTGCTTCATGAAGCGCTGGCGCGCATCTTCTTCCACACCCTCAAACACAAAAGAGACCGCCAAACGCTGCAGGCGCAGCAGCGCGATCACGCGCGGGGGCAGGATGCGCCATTGCAGTTGCAGATGGCCTTCACCGATCTGCACACGCACCTGGCCGGTGCCCAGCTCAAAGGCATGGTTGCCCAGTGCGCGGGGCAAGGCCGTCAACCATTCGGTTTCGCTGGTGCCCATGTCGCGCTCGAAGCGCTCGGGGTAGAAGGACTGCACGAAAAAAACCTGAGTGTGCAGGCTTCAGCCGCCGGCCACAGGCGGCCAGATCGCCAGCACATCGCCTTCGACCAAGGTGGTGGTGCCCCGGTCTTCGGGTTTGATGTATTTGCCGTTGACCAGCACCAGATGCACGAGCTTCGGGGGCATGCCAAAGGGCTCAATGATTTGGCTGATGCTGGTGTCCTGCGCCACATCCAGGGTGACTTGGTTACTGCGCCGGGCTTCGGGGGGCAAGTAGTCGGTCAGTGTGGCAAACAGTTTGAAAGTGATGTTCATGCGCAGATTGTCACTTCATCGGCGGCGTGCGTCTTGCGCACCGCTCCATCGCCCTTGACCCTGTGCGCAATCGAGGTAGGCGTCCACCAGCTTGGTCGGGTCGTGCATCAGGCGGTCTTTCCAGTCGCCCAGATGCACTTGGCCTTCGACCAAGCCACGCATCACGCCCACATGTTCGGTCCAGCCCACGCTGTTGCAGCCGATCATCACATCGTCCTTGAACTGCAGGCTCAGGTGCCGCCCTGCGGCCTTGTCGGTCAACACGGCCGACTGGCCATCGGCCACGCCTTCCCAGTTGCCAAAACTGGTGGAGATCAAACCCAGGGTGTCGAGCACGTTGATTTGCGTGACGCCTTTGAGCACTGCCTTTTGGCCCAGCATGTTGAGCGCGGCCACGCGGGCCTGCTCAGCCGCGTTGGGCTGGATGGCGCTCACAATCGTTTTGCCGCTGACCATGTCAAACGCTTCGGCGCAGTCGCCTGCCGCGTAGATGCCGGGCACATTGGTTTGCAGGTGTTGGTCGGTCAACACGCCTTGCAGGCAGGTGATGCCGCTGTCCTTCAAAAAGCCAATCGCTGGGCGCACGCCGGTGGCGCTGATGACCAGATCGGCCTCGACAGTTTGGCCATTGGACAAACGCACCTGCAGCGGGCCACCCGCTTCGTCAGAAGCCAAGCCCACCGCGGAAGCCAATTTGCCAAGCAAGCCTTTTTCTGCACCTTGGCTGATGGCCTCGACCTTGGTGCCGGTGAACACCTGCACGCCTTTGGCCTCGCACCAGTCGCGGATCATGCCGCCAGCTACCGGGCCCATCATTCGGGGCACCATGCGGTCACCCATCTCCACCACACTCAGCTTGACGCCACGCGCGGCCAGCGCTTCCATGATGATGCAACCAATGAAACCCGCACCCATTTGCAGAACGCGGGCACCGGGCTTGGCCAGCGCCTGGATGGCGCGGGCGTCTTCCAGCGTCCAGCACGGGTGCACGCCGGGCAAGTCCATGCCCGCAATCGGTGGGCGCACGGGGTGCGAACCAGTCGCAATCAACAGCTTGTCAAAAGCCATCGACTGGCCGTTGTCCAGATGCACTGTTTTGCCCGCTGCGTCCACACGCGTCACCTTGGCCTTGACTTGCGTGATGCGCAAATCGTCAAAGTGGGTGGCGCTCTTGCGCAGGTAGGTGCCCTGCTCTTCGATGTTGCCAATCAACAGATAAGGGATGGCCATGCGCGAATACGGCGCATCGGGCTCGTCACCCACCAAGGTGATGGTGTCGGCGGGGGCGTGTTTGCGCAGGGTCTCAGCGGCAATGACGCCGGCAGGGCCTGCGCCCAAAATGACGTGGTGGGTCATGAAACGGACTCCAGAAACAGGTAGCGGCCCGCAGGCCGCTTGGATTCCTGTAGAAGCGCACCCCTACGGTGAAGGCTTCACGAGCAGGCGCTCGCTTCTACAGGGGCAAGGTCACAAACCCAGACGTTCACGGGTGGCCAATGTCGGACGGCCTTCGCCGTCCCAGCCGCGGGCGTCGTAGTACTTGGGCAGCATTTCGTCCAACTTGCTGACCATGCCTTTGCCGGGGCCGGTTTTGGCGGCTTCGGTCATCAGGCGCTTGGGCAGGTTGTCGTCGGCCTTGGTGAAGCCGGCGGCGTTGTTGAAATCGCGCTCCATGTTCCAGATGCGCTCGCCGATGTGGTTCAAGTGCTCCATGGTGAACTCTTCACCACAAGCGGCTTGGACCTGAG
>CANGZO010000140.1 GCA_947458305.1 Comamonadaceae bacterium | reverse complement strand
TCGACAGCTTTGGCCAACCGCACACCGACCGCAGCACCACAGGCCCCACGCACATCTTCAACCTGGGCCACGGCATCAGCCAATACACCCCGCCCGAGCATGTGACAGCGCTGGTCGAGGCGGTGCACAGTCATTCGCGCCATTTGCGCAACAAGGCTTGAAAACCGAAGAATTCAGCTAGCACACGAACACGCCAAAAATGCGGTTTTTTTGCAAAAATACCAACTTTTCCTCTTGACTTATGCACAAAAAAAGGGCGCGCCACTTTGTCTGAGATTTGCGCCGCATCGCCTTCGTGCATCTTTCGAAAATCGGGTAAGTCTTTGATTTTATTGGGTTTTATGAAAATGCCCATCTGGTGAGCAATCTGTCCAAACCCTTGATTTGCAAGGGCTTGCCGGCCTTGAGGACAAGTTTTCAACAAAGTTATCCACAGATTTTTTGGAACGAGGTCAAAGCACTTTGAAATCAAGCACTTAGACCCGATTTCGAGACTTCACCTAATCCTCAAAATTTGCAAATTCAAGCAAAACACCGGAGTATTTGCCATTGTCGATTTGGATTGATATCGCCGTTCAGGCCCCTGCGCACAGCCAAGTGGGTGGCTTGTTGACCTACCGCAGCCCTGTTCCGGTGCTCCCCGGTCAACTGGTGCGCGTGCCTTTTGGTCAACGCGAAGTGCTGGGCGTGGTCTGGGCGATCCGAGACAGCGCCCCGGACGGCATGCCGGCATCCCAGGTGCGCGATGTGCTGGGTGTGTTGGAGGGTCTGCCACCTCTGGACGCCTCCTGGCGACAACTGGTGCAATTTTCGGCCCAGTATTACCAGCGTGCATTGGGCGAAGTGGCCTTGTCGGCCTTGCCGCCCCAACTGCGCGACTTGACCAGCGAACAACTGGCGCGGCGCTTGAAAAAGCAAACCGAGCGCACGGTATACACCACCCCTGGCCCTGCCCTGTCCCCCGAACAGATCACCGTGCTCGACCAGATGGCCCATGGCCCTGGCCCCTTCTTGCTGTTTGGCAGCACCGGCAGCGGCAAGACAGAGGTGTATTTGCAAGCCGTGGAACACATGCTGGCGGCCGACCCGCAAGCGCAGGCCTTGCTCATGGTGCCCGAGATCAACCTCACGCCACAGCTCGAGGAAAGGGTGCAGGCCCGCTTTGGTACCGAGGCGGTGGTGTCCATGCACAGCGGCATGACGCCCGCCCAGCGCCTCAAAGCCTGGCTGGCCGCGCACGCGGGCCACGCCCGCATCGTGCTGGGCACACGCATGGCGATTTTTGCATCCATGCCGCACCTGAAACTCATCGTGGTCGACGAAGAACACGACCCCAGCTACAAACAGCAAGAAGGCGCACGCTACTCGGCCCGCGACTTGGCGGTGTATCGAGGCCGCTTGCAAAACGCGCCGGTGCTGCTGGCCTCGGCCACACCATCGCTCGAGAGCTGGTACCTCAGCCGTCCGGCCACAGAGGACGACCCAGGCGGCCGTTACCAGCGGCTGCTGATGCCCTCGCGAATCGGAACCGGCTTGTTGCCCAAAGTGCGGCGCGTGGACATGAACAAACAGCCGCGCCGCGCTGTGCTGTCCACCCAGCTGGTGGCCGCCATCCAAGAGCGGGTGGAACGCGGCGAGCAATGCATGCTGCTGCTCAACCGCCGAGGCTATGCCCCGGTGCTGCACTGCGCCGACTGCGGCTGGAAAAGCGAATGCAAGCACTGCAGCGCATTCCGGGTGTTTCACAAAATTGACCGCACCCTGCGCTGCCACCACTGCGGCCTGACCGAGCGCGTGCCACGCGCCTGCCCCGAGTGCGGCAACGCCGACATCGCGCCCATTGGCAGGGGCACCGAACAACTCGAAGAACACCTGGGCGAGTTGCTCGCGCACGTTTTGCGGCCAGATGGCACGCCCGTGCGCATCGCCCGCATCGACGCCGACAGCACGCGGCTGAAGGGGGCGCTCGAAAGCCAACTGGCCCAAGTGCACTCCGGCGAAGTGGATGTGTTGGTGGGCACGCAAATGATTGCCAAGGGGCACGACTTCAGGCGCATCACGCTGGTCGCCGCCGTCAACCCCGACACGGCGCTGTTTTCAAGCGACTTTCGCGCGCCCGAGCGCCTGTTTGCCTTGCTCATGCAAGCTGCAGGTCGCGCCGGGCGTGATGCTGCCCAAAGCGCCACGAGTGAAATGTGGGTGCAGACCTTTCACCCCACACACGCGCTGTTTGAGGCGCTCAAAAAACACGACTACCCAGCCTTTGCCGCCAGCGAGCTGGCCGAGCGCACCGCCGCCGACCTGCCGCCCATCAGCCACCAGGCCCTGCTGAGGGCCGACGCCCGTACGCAAGAGGCTGCTCAAGCGCTGTTGAACGCGGCCCGCGAAACACTGGAAGCGCAACTGAGCGCCGACCCGGACACCGCCGATTTGGTGTTGCAAGTCAGTGTGTACCCCGCCGTGCCGATGAGCATGCAACGCGTGGCCGATGTGGAACGCGCCCAGATGCTGCTGGAGAGCACCAACCGCATGGCGCTGCAAAAAATGCTGTGGCATCTGCACGGCGTGTTGCACCAAGTGCGCAGTCAGCCTGAACACAAAGGCGTGATCCGCTGGCTGGTCGACGTGGACCCGCAGGCCATTTGAGACCCCTCAGTGGTGAGGTAGAGCCAAAGGCTCAGAACTTTCGCCGCTTCCAAGCCGCCCAGGCCACCACGGCCAGGCACAGCGCCCACAGCGGCGCCAAACCCCAAGCACCCGCCCACCGCGCGAACGGCGTCAGGCCATTGCGCCCCTCAAAAGTGCCGGTCAAACTGCCCCGGGTAAAACGTGGCAACTGCTCGGTGACGCGGCCCGTGTGGTCGATGATGGCCGTGGCCCCAGTGTTGGTGGCCCGCAGCATGGGGCGGCCCAACTCAATGGCCCGCAGTCGCGAAATGCTCAGGTGCTGATCGACCGCCAAGGTGTCGCCAAACCAAGCAATGTTGCTCACATTCACCAAAGCCGTGGGCGCAGTGGTTGGGTCTGTGAAACGCAGGGCCAACTCTTCGCCAAACAAATCTTCGTAACAAACATTGGGCGCCAAGCGCTGGCCTTGCCAAGCCAGTGAAGGCTGGCGCCAGCCACCCGCTTGAAAGTCCCCCAAAGGAATGTTCATCATGCGGATGAACCAGACAAAGCCCGGCGGCATGAACTCACCAAAGGGCACCAAATGCGATTTGTCGTACCGGTAAGGCGTTGAGCCCTCAGGGCCCAGGGCCACCACCGAATTGGCATAGCCCTCAGCCAAACTTCCCAAAGGCACGCCTACCAAAGCCATCGGCCGTCCCGGCTGGGCAAAGTGCTGCTGCAAGCCAGACCAATACCCCTCTGGCAAATACTGTGGCAACAAGGGAATGGCCGTCTCGGGAGCCACCACCAAAGGCTGGCGACTGGCACGCAACTGTTCGTCGTACCACTGCAGCGCATCGCGCACACCGCTGCCCGCTTGAAACTTGTCGGTTTGCGAGATATTGGCCTGCAGCAACTGAACCTGTCCTTGCCCTGCCGAAGTGGTGAAGGCAGGCCCCCAGACCTGCAAGCCCCAAGACGCCAGCAACAAACCCAGCCAAGGCTTGAGCGCCCGCAAACGCCAACCGGCCAAAGCCAAGCGCATGGCCAACCAAGCCGCCAAAGCGCCCACACCGTAAACGCCGATCCAAGGCGCCCAAGCCACCAGCACGCCATCCACATGGGCGTAACCGCCCGCCCCCCAAGGAAAGCCTGTGAACCAGCGCCCGCGCATCAACTCGGCCAAAGTCCACAAGGCCGCAAACAAAGCGCTGGCCAAGCCCGGCCGCTGCGCTACCCAGCCCCGCGCCAGACCCACCCAAACCGCCGAAGCGGCCGCGTAATAAAGTGCCAAGGCGCCCGCCAGCGCCAGCACGGCCAACACCGCCAACGGCGCAGGCAAACCGCCCACATGGTGCATGGACACGTACAACCACCAAAAACTGCCGGCCAGCCATACCGTGGCAAACACGCCGCCAAACCAAGCCGCCCGCTTGACGGGACTCGGCCCTGCAAAAGGGCCTCCGATGGACTGGCGAGCCATTGGAGCCAAACCCGCCGCCAACAAGGTCAGGCTCAGCACCTGCAACCAACCCAGCGCTTGTCCACTGCCTGGCCATGCGATAGAAACTGCCTGAGCCGCACCAGCCAATGCCGGCCACAAAAGGGGCCAGGCTTTGGCGCGCTGGGGCGCTGCGTTCATGCAAAAGTTCCGGGCGACACAGGCAAAACAGGCGTGATGGGCGACACCTTGAACCACCGCACCGCACCGGCCCGCGTGTGCAAGACCACAAAACGCAGCCCCGCCAACTCATAGGCCTCGCCGCGGTGCGGCACATGGCCCATCTCGTGCGCAATCAGCCCACCCAAGGTGTCAAAGTCATGGTCGTCTTCGCCCTGACGCGCTTGCTTCAGGTCCACACCAAAGGCCTCGCTCACGCGCTCCAGCGCAGTGTCGCCACTGACCCTGAAACTGCGATCGGGCAGGCTGAAAATATCCCCCGCATCGTCGGCAATGTCGAACTCGTCTTCGATCTCGCCCACGATTTGTTCCAGCACATCCTCGATGGTGATCAGCCCCGCTGTGCGGCCGTACTCGTCGATGACGATCGCCAAATGGTTGCGGTTGTCACGGAACTGCCGCAGCAAATCGTTCAGGCCCTTGCTCTCGGGCACAAACACCGCAGGCCGAAGCAAAGCACGGATGTTCAGCTCGGGGGCCCGTTGCAACTTCAGCAGGTCTTTGGCCAGCAAGATGCCGATCACGTTTTCTCGCTCGCCTTCATACACCGGAAAGCGCGAATGCGCCGTGTCAATGACTTGGTGCATCAACTGATCCACAGGGTCTTCGATGTTGAGCAGATCCATCCGGGGCGCCGCCACCATGACATCGCCGGCGGTCATGTCGGCCATGCGGATCACCCCCTCGATCATCAAACGGCTCTCGGCATTGATGATCTGGTTGTCCTCGGCCTCGGCCAAAGTCTCGATCAGCTCGGCCGCAGAGTCGGGGCCGGGGTGGATGAACTCTGCCAGTTTTTGCAGAAAACTCCGCTTGTCTTCGCGCTCGGCGGTGCGCGCGGGGTGAGGGTCAGACACGGTCTAGGCTTGCAGGACATGCGGTTGTGGCGAAGATGCAAGGATAGCGGAATCGGATGACACCCGGGCATCAGGGCCCGCGCACCGCATCCCGCGCATCGCGCACCCCTTGGCGAATCTCTTGCACCGTGCGCAACCACTCGCGAAACTGGTGCGCTTGCATTTTGAGCTGGTAATCCACTTCGGCCATCTGCTCTTGCACCAAGCCACTGATTTGGCTGTCCAAGGTGGCCTGCGGTAAAGACAGGTATGCCTCGGTTTCGCTGCCATCGCGCTGCACCGAGGCGCCTGCTTGGCGTGCAATCTTGAGCATGGCCACGTTCTCGCTCAGGGCGTGAATGAAAAGCAGACTCACGCCTTGGTTGCGCGCATGCATCACCGCGTGGCCAAACAGCTTGGCCCCCAGACCTTTGCCGCGCTGGTGCGGCGACACCGACACGCCAAACTCGGCGCAAGTGGTCCATTGCGGATCCACCGAATAAGCCAAATGGGCCATGGCCACCAGCTGCAGGCGCCGGTTGAACACCCCAAAAATTTCGTCCCGGTCAAAGTTCAAACCCGCCACGTAACGGCCAATTTGTTCGTCGGTCGCGGCATACCCAAACCGCAGATACCGGTCTTGCTCTGGCAAGGCCACCAAATGCCGCTCAATGCGCGACCTGTGACGGGGCGACAAAGAGCGGATAGGCACCCAAGGCGTTGCGTGGTGCGTTGCCGCTGCTGACGCCAAAGCGGCCGACTCAGCGGGACCGAACCATTGCTGCCACCAGGCACGCAGCCATCGACTCAAACCAAGAGAACGGACGTTGGGTGGGGTGTTCATGTGAGGGCCTAAGGGTTTCCACTCATTTTGCACCCATTGCGCGCCCCACGCCCTGTTCAGGTTTTGTCGCCTGTGAGACCACCATCGCATGCCATCGGGAAATGCCCGATACCGAACACTCTGCAAGCTGGTGACAATGACCCACTATCAGGAGAGAAGAACATGGACCGTTTTTGGCTGAAGAGTTACCCCCCCGGTGTGCCCCACGACATCGACACAGAACAATACAAAAGTTTGACGGATTTGATGGAAAGGGCCTTTCGCGAGCACGGCGACAACCCTTTTTCGG
>CANGZO010000139.1 GCA_947458305.1 Comamonadaceae bacterium | reverse complement strand
GAATTTCGTCGCCATAAATGGCACGACCGCCCAGCACCATCTTGAAGCCGTTGTAGTCCTTGGGGTTGTGGCTGCCCGTGACCTGGATGCCGCTTTGGCACAAGGTGCTGGCCGCAAAGTACAGCATGGGCGTGGTGGCCAGGCCAATGTCGATCACTTGGATGCCTGCGGCCACCAAGCCGCGAATGAGCGCAGCCGACAAGGCCGGACCACTCAATCGGCCATCGCGCCCCACCGCCACTGTGGCTTGGCCTTGGGCCAGGGCGTGCGTGCCAAAGGCCTTGCCCAAGCCTTCGGCCACGGCTTCATTCAGGGTGGAGGGCACCACGCCACGGATGTCATAGGCTTTGAAAATGGTGGGGGTGATTTGCATGCGTTGTGCCTCACTGAGAGCCGCCGTGGCCCGTTTGATTCGCAAAAATGAGATTGTAGGCGGGCCACGCTAACATCCACCCCATGAAGCCCTTGAGCACACTGCACACACTGCGCACAGACAGCCCCTTGGGGCCGATCACTTTGGCGGCCAGCGCCACAGGTTTATGCGGCCTCTGGTTTGACGACCAAAAACACGGCCCCACCGAAGCCCAGCGCCAGCCCTGGCGCCCAGCTGAAGACCACCCGGTGCTGCTCAGCGCCGCAGCCCATGTGCAAGCTTTTTGGGCAGGACAGGACCAACCCTGGTCAGGCCCACTCGATTTGTCGGTCGGCACGGCCTTCCAACAATCGGTCTGGCGGGCATTGCTCAACATCCCTGCCGGGCAAAGCCAAACCTACGGCGAGTTGGCCAAGCGGCTGGGCAAGCCTCTGGCGGTCAGGGCCGTTGGGGCGGCTGTGGGGCGCAACCCGGTGAGCATGTTGGTGCCCTGCCACCGCGTCCTGGGTGCAGGCGGTCAACTCACCGGCTATGCGGGTGGGCTGTGGCGTAAGCAAGCGCTTTTGAAGCGCGAAGGCCATCCCATGGGCCAACTCGCCCCAGCCCTGTTTTCTGAATGAACACCACGCCACAACGCGGCTGGTTGGCCGACTTTTTGATGCTGGCCGCCATCTGGGGGGCTTCCTTCATGTTCATGCGCTTGGCCGCACTGGAGCTGGGCGCCCTGCCCACGGCGGCCTTGCGCGTGGCCATCGCCACCTTGTTTTTGCTGCCCCTTTTGGTGGCCAAAGGCCATGGGTCTGTGTTGCGACAACATTGGCGACCCGTGTTTTTGGTGGGGCTGTTCAACAGCGCCATTCCATTTGCCTTGTTTGCCTTTGCGGTCATGCACATCAGCACCGGCCTGTCGGCCATCTTGAACGCCACCGTGCCGCTGTTTGGCGCGCTGGTGGCTTGGCTCTGGCTGCATGACAGACCGGGTTTTTCGCGTACGGTGGGCCTGGTCATTGGTTTTGGCGGCGTGGTTTTGCTGGTCGGAGAGCAGGCCAGCTTCAAGCCCAATGCATCGGGCGTGGCCCCGGTGTGGGCCGTGCTGGCGTGTTTGGCGGCCACCACCTGCTATGCCTTGTCGGCCAGTTTCACCAAAAAACACCTGCCCAACATGCCCCCCTTGGTGGCGGCCACCGGCAGCCAAATCGGTGCCACGCTCGCGCTGACTGGGCCCGCGCTGTGGTTTCTGCCTGAGCACATGCCCTCGGCCCCAGCTTGGGGCGCCTTGCTCGTCTTGGGTGTGGTGTGCACCGGCATCGCCTACGTGATTTATTTTCGGCTGATCGAACGCGCCGGTCCCGCACGCACTTTGACGGTGACTTTTTTGATCCCGGTGTTCGCCCTTGTTTACGGGGTGATCTTGTTGGGCGAACAGATCACACCCTGGATGCTGGGCTGCGGCGCCGTGGTTTTCTTGGGCACCGCCCTGTCCAGTGGCTTGCTCAAGCTGCCGGGGCGTTGATCAAACGACGAAGGGTGCCGACCGTGATGAAACTGTAGGTCGGCGGCTTCAGCCCCGACAAGGCAGGTGGTGCATTGGACAGGCGTCGGACCTGAAGGTTCCGACCTATGGGGCCTGGCGTGTACCCTGTGGCGTCATTCCCAGCATGAACATTTTCAAGGGTTGAACGCGCTGCACATCCCGGGCACGCAACTGCCCACACCCTCCGTCCACATCCTGGCCCGCTGACTGGCGCAGTTTGGTCAGCACACCGCGCTGGTGCAATGTGCGGGCAATGGCCGCCGCCTTCCCCCAAGTTGGGCGAGCAAAGGGCAAGTCGGGCACCGCGTTGTAAGGGATCATGTTCATCAGGGCATATTTGCCCTTGAGCAGACGCACGATGCCCTCGATCTCTTCGGCACTGTCGTTGACGCCTTCTATCAAGGTCCACTGGTACTGGATCGGATAACCCGTGGCAAGGGCATACTCCTCACCCGCCTCCACCAGATCGTGTGGGTCAAAGCGCGGCGCTCGCGGCAGAAGTTGCGCCCGCAAGTCGGCCCGGGTGCTGTGCAGCGACAAGGCCAGCGCAGGCTTGACGCGACCTTGCGGCAAACGCTCAAACACCCGCGCATCGCCCACAGTAGAAAACACCAAATTCTTGTGACCGATGTTGCCCACGGTGCCCAGCAGGTCGATGGCTTCCATGACGGCGTCGAGGTTGTGCGAAGGCTCGCCCATGCCCATGAACACCACTTTTTTCACCGGCCTGAGCGTGCGGGCCAGCGCCACCTGCGCCACGATCTCGGCGCTGCCCACCTGCCTGATCAGGCCTTCGCGCCCGGTCATGCAAAACACGCAGCCCACCGCACAGCCCACCTGGCTAGAGACACACAGGCCATCGCGTGGCAGCAGCACGCTTTCCACCGTCTGGCCGTCTTGCAGCCCGACCAACAAGCGGGCCGAGCCGTCTTGCCCCGGGTGCTGCTCGCGCAAAGTGGCCAAGCCAGCCAGCGTTTGGCTCAGCGCAGGCAAGGCCTCACGCACGGCAGTCGGCATGAAGCTGTGCAGTGGCCTGCGTCCGCTGTCTTGGGCTTTGGCTTGGGCCCACAAACGCAGCACCCGCTGCTCATGCAGCGCATGGGCACCCAAGGCGCGCAAGTGGTCGCGGATGTCCTGAACGCTGTGCATGGTCGTCATCAACCGCTTTCAGTAATGCGGCGGAATCTCGTCGCGCGGGTTGCGCGTCTCGGCGCCACCGCCCGATTCAGGCAAGCGCTCACGCAGCTGGCGCAGCTCTTGAATGAGTGCGTCAATCTGTTGCTGTTGGCGGTAAACCTGGGCGTTCAGCTGGTCCAGCAGGTCTTCGGCAAAGCCGGCCTTGATCTCCAGCTCGACCAAACGGTTTTCAATAGGGGTTGGGATATCCATGCTGCCTATTGGACATGATTATTGGACGTGATTTCAAAGGGGTTTGATCATCTTTTATAATTCAACTTCGCCGAGTTATCTGAACTACTTGCAGGGCGACTCATAAATTCTGCTAAAGCGTTCGCCAGGCTCCAAAGTTAAAGGGTCGGCAACGCCGAAATCCACTTTAACCAAGGAGCTTTTTTCATGTCTCAGAACTTCCTCTTCACCTCGGAATCCGTCTCTGAAGGCCACCCCGACAAGGTCGCCGACCAGATTTCTGACGCGATTTTGGATGCCATCTTCGCCCAAGACCCCCGCTCACGCGTGGCCGCCGAGACCCTGACCAACACCGGTCTGGTCGTGCTGGCTGGTGAGATCACCACCAACGCGCACGTGGACTACATCCAGGTGGCCCGCGACACCATCAAGCGCATCGGCTACGACAACACCGACTACGGCATCGACTACAAGGGCTGCGCCGTGATGGTCTGCTACGACAAGCAATCCAACGACATCGCCCAAGGTGTGGACCACGCGTCTGACGACCACCTCAACATCGGCGCGGGCGACCAAGGCCTAATGTTCGGCTACGCCTGCTCGGAAACCCCCGAACTGATGCCCGCCCCCATTTATTACGCACACCGCCTGGTCGAGCGCCAAGCCCAGCTGCGCAAAGATGGCCGCCTGCCCTTCTTGCGCCCCGACGCCAAGAGCCAAGTGACCATGCGCTATGTGGACGGCAAGCCCCACAGCATCGACACCGTGGTGCTGTCCACCCAGCACAGCCCTGACCAGTCCGAAACCTCGACCAAGATGAAGGCCAGCTTCACCGAAGCCATCATCGAAGAGATCATCAAGCCCGTGCTGCCCAAAGAGTGGCTGCAAGACACCAAGTATTTGATCAACCCCACAGGCCGCTTTGTGATTGGCGGCCCCCAAGGTGATTGCGGCTTGACTGGCCGCAAGATCATTGTGGACACCTACGGCGGCGCTTGCCCTCACGGTGGTGGCGCGTTCTCCGGCAAAGACCCTTCCAAGGTCGACCGCTCGGCCGCTTACGCCGCACGTTACGTGGCCAAAAACATCGTGGCTGCAGGCTTGGCCACCAAGTGCCAAATCCAAGTGGCTTACGCCATCGGCGTGGCACGCCCCATGAACATCACGGTGAACACCGAAGGCACAGGCGTGATCTCCGACGACAAGCTGGCCGCTTTGGTTGCCGAGCACTTTGATCTGCGCCCCAAAGGCATCATCCAGATGCTCGACTTGCTGCGCCCCATCTACAGCAAGACCGCAGCGTATGGCCACTTTGGTCGTGACGAGCCCGACTTCACATGGGAGCGCACCGACCGCGCTGCCGCACTGAAAGCGGCTGCAGGCCTGTAATTCAGCGCCTGGGCACCCTCCGTAGGAGCCCACCTCGTGGGCGATCAAAGGCTCATGGTGCTGAGCCATTGTTGGCTACAACAGGCCATCGCCCACAGGGGTGGGCTCCTACAAAAGATTCGCTTGAGTGTGGCTTTTGGCACAGACCCGCGCGGGGTTTCATTTTGACAATGCAAGACCACTTCAATGTCAAAACCCGCCATGTTCCAGGACCGCCTCGAAGCTGCGCAGCAACTGAGCCACGCCTTGCGCCAGTACCGTGACCAAAACCCCTTGGTGCTGGCCATCCCCCGGGGTGCAGTGCCCATGGGCGCGTTGATGGCCAAGGCCTTGAATGGGCAACTCGATGTGGTGCTGGTGCACAAACTGCGCGCACCGTTTCAACCCGAAGTGGCCATCGGCGCGGTGGATGAAACGGGACGGGCCAGCCTGTCACCCCACGCAGCGTCCATGGACCTTGACCCTGTCCATGTGAACGAAGAAATCAGCTTGCAACTCAAGACCCTGAAAGCCCGACGCCAGCAATACAACGACATTCAGGCACCCATTCCAGTTCAGGCCCGCGTGGTGATTGTGGTGGACGATGGACTGGCCACAGGGGCCACCATGGTGTCGGCCCTCCAAGCCTTGCGACAGCAACAACCGGCGCGGCTGGTTTGCGCGATACCCGTGGCCAGCGCCGATGCGCTGCTGAAGGTCCAGACTTTGGCCGATGACACCGTGTGCCTGACAAGCCCCGAAGACTTCATGGCCGTGGCCCAGTTTTACCGCGAGTTTCCGCAGGTCAGCGATGCGCAGGTCTTGGCGATTTTGCGGGAACAAGCGGATACCGCCTCCCGTCACTGAATCCCCCGTCAAGCGGGTGAGTAGACCGATAGCCGCAGGCTTGCATGACCCTTCACAAATGGAAATCGGTCCGCAAACGCTGGTCCAGATCGGTCAGGCTCAAAGACGTCAGATCGAGCGGATGCTTGTCGCCAACAACTTTTTGCACCGACGCATCCAGGTGCCTGAGCAGCTCACCCATGAAAGGGTTGGACACGATCAACGCCAGCGATTTCAGACGATAGTCCATGACGGCCTCGCGCAAATCATGGGCCAGCTCCTCCGCAAAGGCGCTGCGGTGTAAGTGCTTGAGGTCAACCCGAGGGGCCAAACCGGCACGCCCAGCCAGCGACTGTCCCAGCGGGGCACGTTCGGTATCTCGGGCTGGCATGCGGCTGGCTGGATAGACCCAATCGGCCAGCTGCACCAAGGGCTCGGAGAATGATGAGCGCTCGAACAAATGTGCCTGCGAGGCATTGGCCACCAAAATCCCATGTTGCTGTGTCATCTCTGTCCTTGAACGGTTGCATCCTGGTGCTGATTTTTTGCCCAGAGCCCCTGCCGGTCAATTCACCCCAAGGCATAGATCGATCGACCAAGGCTTGCAACAGCCCGCCTTGCGCTGGAGGCACATCAAACTGCTCAGGCCTTGTGGCTCACATGCACCTGGGGCACACGCCCCGCGTGCCACTGCCCGTCCAAGGCGCGCTCGATCTGCGCGGCCAGTTGCAACAACAAGCCATCGTTGGCTTGGCGTGCCTGCGCATGGATGCCCAAG
>CANGZO010000138.1 GCA_947458305.1 Comamonadaceae bacterium | reverse complement strand
TTCGACTTGACGGTGCCAGCCAGCACGCCAAAGATGAAAAAGAGAATGGCGGGATCGATCAGGTTTTGCATTTGTTATTCCTTGGCGCGATCATAAAAACTTACAGATAAGTTGTAAAATCGATTCTGGTACAGCCAGCTATAGGTAAAAATCTATGAATGTCACGTTTCGTCAGCTGCGTTTGTTCTTGGCATTGGCCGAAACGGGCAGTGTGAGTGCTGCTGCCAAGGTGATGCATGTGACCCAACCCACGGCCTCCATGCAGCTCAAAGAGATGAGCTTGTCGGTGGGCTTGGCCTTGTATGAGGTGGTCGGAAAAAAGATTTACCTCACCGATGTCGGCAAAGAACTGGCGGTCACAGCGCGCGCGGTGGCGCAGACCTGGGACGCGTTTGAGCAAAACGTCGATGCAGCCAAAGGCCTGTCGCGTGGCAAGTTGCGGGTGGCGGTGGTCAGCACCGCCAAGTACTTCATGCCCCACCTGATCGGCAGTTTTTGTAACAAGCACCCGGCCATCGACGTGTCTCTTGAAATTTTGAACCGCGATGGCGTTGTGCAACGCTTGCGCGAAAATCTGGACGACCTCTACATCATGTCGATGCCCCCCAAAGACATGGATCTGGGTGACGAGGCTTTCATGCCCAATCCGATTGTGCTGATTGCACCCAACGCCGACCCTTTGGCCAAACGCACCCAGGTCAGTTTGCATGAGTTGACCCAGCGCCGCTTCATCGTGCGCGAAAAAGGCTCCGGCACCCGCATGGCCGCCGATCAGTTTTTCCGCAAGATGAGGTTCCGCCCCGACGTCCGATTGGAGTTGGGCAGCAATGAAGCCGTCAAGGAGTCGGTGGCCGGAGGCTTGGGCCTGGGCGTGGTGTCACGCCATGCCTTGCACGGGCTCAAAAAAGAAAACGGTGTCAGCGTGATTGACATTGAGGGCTTTCCAGTGTCGTCGGCTTGGCACATCGTGCACCCGGCCAGCAAAAAACTGTCACCTTTGGCCTTGGCTTTCAAAAAGCACATGATCCAAGAGGTCGGTCGGCGCAAATGGCCACTGGCCTGAAGCCGTTCAGTGCAAGGCCTTCGGCTCAAGGCGTGGTGAACACCGTCAATACCCCGGTGTAGCCGTACAACTGGTTGCGGGCGATTTCGCCTGCAGCGAAAAATCCCACCAAGGGCACATCGCCCAAAGCGTGGCGAATGATCTGCAACTCTGCGCTAGGGCCTCCAAAATGCGGGCCGCCCCGTCCGGTACAACTCACATACACCGCCCCAGCAATGCGTGGGCCCGCCGTGGGCAGTGTGGGCAGTGTGGGCAAGGGGTTGTCGCTGAGCGCGTGAATGGCTTCGATAGACAGCGTCTCGGGCTCTAACTCTTCGCGGATTTCGGCGCACACGCGCACCAAGTCGGCCCGTGCGGCCTGCACATCGCGGCGGCAAAAGGTGAGCAGCATGCCGGGCTCCAGGTTTTCTGCGACGGCCACGCCTTGGCGCAAAGGGTCCAGCCCAATGATGTGCCGCACCCGCACATCGTTGCCCAAATGGCCAGTTCGGCCTACGCCAGAATGCCCTGCCGCGCTCAAGCCCACCAAAGTGGAGCGCACCACGGCAATCGCCTTTTGGGGCTCGCTCAGGCTGATGCCCAAATCGGCCAGCATCACATCGAGAGCCGCCTCGCCCGCCAGTTGCAGCACCACATGCCCTTCGGACTGGGTGATTTCGCGCTCAGGTGAAACCGGCTGACAGCCTTGCGTGACGCGAGACATCAAAGAAACATCAGGCGAAAAAGCCACCCCGCTCAAACCGCCTTCGAGCACGCCGCCGTGCACTGCCGATCCGCCTGCATCGTCGGCACACACGGCGAACTGCACGCTGCGCGTGCGGCTGGCACTGAGTCCGCCAAACAAATAGCCCTGTTGTGTGCGGCCTGCCATTTCTGCGATCAGCTCGGCCAAGTCGGGCGTGTTGGGGTCTGCATGCACCAGCGCCGCATCGGCCCAAGCCGCAGGCAGGGGCGACACGCCTGAAAACACCCGGTATTGCTCGGGCGTCAGGTCGCACAGCATGAGCGCCATGGCGGGTTCGTCAAAGTATTCGGCGTTGTTGACCGCCACACCGATGCCCACCGTGCCAGCCCAGTCGGGCACACCTGGCAAGGACTGCCGCAAATGGTCCAGCAGTGCTTGTGCGTGCGGCGCGTAATGGTCGGTGATGTACAGCAGGCCCAGACGTGGCTGCGCGGCGTAATCGGGCAGTGCCATTTGGGCTTGCAATTGCGCCAAGACCAAGCCTGCGGCCATGCGCCACTGTGGATGCGTGGCATGGCCACAGGGAAACAACTTCATAGACAACTTATTTCAAAGCGGTTTTGCGTGTGGCCCGAGTTGCCGGCTTGGCCGCTGGTTTTTTGACCGAGACGGTCTTGACCGATTTGGCAGTCACAGCAGCTTGAGCAGTTTTAGCAGGCTTCGCAGATGGGGCTTTGGCGCGTTGACCCCGAGCGGTGGTCGACGACGCGCCCGGTTTGCGGGGCGGTTGATGCTGCTGCCTGGCTGCAGTCTTAGTTGTTTTGGCGGTGGCGTTTTTGGCGCTCATGCCGGCCTTCATGGCTTCGCCCGCCACATCTTTCAAAGCGGCGGCGGCAATGCCCTGAAACTGCTGGGTCAATGCGCCCCACCATTGCATCGGGTCCACGGCAGGCTGACTCGCCGAGCCTGCGGTCTTGGCTTCGCTGGCCGGGCTGGTCTCTTCCTTGGGGGCTTCGCTTGGCGTGGGCTGTGGTGCGGCCGTTTGTGGCGCAGGCTTGGGCGTGAACAGCGAAGACTTGGATGCGCTGGGGGTGTCGGCGGGTGCGGCCTGTGCCGGCTCACTGACCGGGGGCTTGGCCGTGAACGCCTTGGCCAAATCGGCCATGTTGACGTTCATGCTTTGCAGCGTGGTCAAGGTCATCTTTTGCACTTCCATCGCTTGGATGGTGGCTTTGAGCGCCGTGGTGTTTTGTTCCAACCAAAACAGCACCGACTTCAACTCTTGGATGCGCTTGTCTATGTCTTCAATGCTGAGCGTGGGGGCGACCCAACTGGCCATGCCGGGCATGCCGGTCGCAGCTGCGGGCTGGGCGGCCGATGCGGTTTTGGACAGGTTTTGTAAAAAATCAAAACCCGGCACAAATTGGCCGAAGCCGAAAGCAGAAGGCTCGCTCATGGCAGTTCCTCAAAAAGTGATCTGCAAAGCTTACCCGAAGACGCTTTCAAAACGGACTGCCCCGCCCCCAAAGGCGCGTCTGTTTGGGGCTCACCCTTCGACAAACACCCGAGCCTTGCGCGGTGTCAAAACCAGCGTCTCGCCTTCTTTGAAGTCTTGCTGGCGGTACTGCGATGCCGACAACTGCGCTTCGATCACCGCGTCCTTGCCAAACATGCCCGCTTCCACGGGGTCGAGTTCCAGCCTTGCCACAGGCCCCACCACGATGGCGCGGCTGAGCTTGGCCACGATGCCGGTGTGGGCGGTGCCCGCTGTGTAACGCGTCACATCCAGGTCGTGCGGTCGCACATAGGCAAAAGCCTTGGCGTCTTGCACTTGGCCGTGTTCAGGGCTTTCGAGGCGGATGGCGTGTTGGTCGGCGCCAATCAGCATCTCGCCTTCGTGGGCGCGGCCATGGAACAGGTTCACGTCCCCCAAAAAGCCATACACAAAGGGGCTGGCCGGGTGGTCCCACACCTGTTGGGGCGAGCCGATTTGCTCGATGTTGCCCTTGTTCATCAGCACCACGCGGTCGGCCACCTCCAGGGCTTCTTCCTGGTCGTGCGTGACAAAGATGCTGGTCACATGCAGCTCGTCGTGCAAGCGGCGCAGCCAGCGGCGCAGCTCCTTGCGCACCTTGGCGTCCAGCGCGCCAAAGGGTTCGTCCAGCAGCAACACCTTGGGCTCAACCGCCAAGGCGCGTGCGAGCGCGATGCGTTGGCGCTGCCCGCCCGACAACTGCGAGGGGTAGCGGTCGGCCAGCCAATCGAGCTGCACCAAGCTCAACAACTCATGCACTTTGCGTTTGATTTCGGATTCGCTCGGACGCTGGTTGCGTGGCTTGACGCGCAGGCCAAAGGCCACGTTCTCGAACACCGTCATGTGGCGGAACAGTGCGTAGTGCTGGAACACAAAACCCACTTGGCGCTCGCGCACATGCACATGCGTGGTGTCTTCGCCGCTGAAGGCAATGGTGCCCTGGTCGGCGGTTTCCAAGCCCGCGATGATGCGCAGCAGCGTGGTTTTGCCGCAGCCCGATGGCCCCAGCAAGGCGACAAGTTCGCCCGACTCGATGTCAAGGCTGACGTTGTTCAGAGCGGTGAAGTCACCAAACTGTTTGTGGACGTTGCGGATTTCGATGCTCATGGTGTGCTTAACCTGTGTTCTGTAACGGATGGCTATTGCTGTAGGAGCCCACCCTGTGGGCGATGCCGACCTTCATGGTCCACTCAAGATCGCCCACGGGGTGGGCTCCCACAAAGTCATGACAAGCTCTGTGGATGGGGACGTTCAGGTGGAATTTCGGCTGCGGCTTTCAGTTCCTTTTCATGACGCCATTCAATGAACGACTTGATGGCCAGGGTGACCAGGGCCAGCAAAGCCAGCAGTGAGGCCACGGCAAAAGCAGCCACCGACTGGTATTCGTTGTAGAGGATCTCCACGTGCAAAGGCATGGTGTTGGTTTGCCCCCGGATGTGTCCTGACACCACCGACACCGCACCGAACTCGCCCATGGCGCGTGCGTTGCACAGGATGACGCCGTAAAGCAGGCCCCATTTGATGTTGGGCAGCGTCACGCGCCAAAAGGTTTGCCAACCTGTGGCACCCAACACGATGGCCGCTTGCTCTTCTTCGCTGCCTTGCGCCTGCATGAGCGGAATCAGCTCGCGCGCAATGAAGGGAAAGGTGACAAACACGGTGGCCAAAATGATGCCGGGCACCGCAAACACGATTTTGATGTCGTTGGCTTGCAGCCAAGGGCCAAACCACCCATGGGCCCCAAACACCAGCACATAGACCAATCCCGCCACCACGGGCGAGACTGAAAACGGCAAGTCCACCAGCGTGGTCAAAAGCGACTTGCCTTTGAACTCGTACTTGGCAATGGCCCAGGCCGCCGCCACGCCAAACACCAAATTGAGCGGCACAGCCACAGCGGCCACGATCAACGTCAGGCGAATGGCCGACCAGGCATCGGGCTCCTTGAGCGCCTCTAGGTATGCGTCCAGCCCTTTGCGCAGGGCTTCGGTGAACACCGCGGCCAGTGGCAAGACCAAAAACAAAAACATGAACAGCAGCGCGAGGCTAATCAGGCTGCGGCGAATCCAGCGGGCTTCGGTGGTGCCCGCCTGGACCTTGTTGGCGGTGAGGGTTGGGCTCATGACGAAGCTCCCGAACGGCGGCGTTGCCAGGTTTGCAAGCCGTTGATGACCAAGAGCAATATGAAGGAGATGACCAGCATCACCAAGGCCACAGCGGTGGCGCCGGCGTAGTCGTATTGCTCCAGCTTGCCAATGATGATCAGCGGCGTGATCTCGGACACCATGGGCATATTGCCCGCAATGAAAATGACCGAGCCGTACTCACCGATGGCCCGCGCAAACGCCATGGCAAAGCCGGTCAACAGGGCAGGCGCAATGCTCGGAAAAATCACTCGGCTGAAGGTCTGCCAGCGGGTTGCGCCCAAGCAAGTGGCCGCTTCTTCGAGTTCTTTTTCGGTGTCTTCGAGCACCGGCTGCACGGTGCGCACGACAAAGGGCAAGCCGATGAAGATCAGCGCAATGACCACCCCGTTGGGGTTGAAGGCCAGTTGAATGCCCAGCGGCTCCAGGTATTGGCCAATCCAGCCATTGCCCGCCAGCAGCGCAGTGAGCGAAATGCCCGCCACTGCGGTGGGCAGCGCAAAGGGCAAGTCCACCAACGCGTCCACGATCTTTTTGCCAAAAAAGTCATAGCGCACCAGCACCCAAGCCACCAGCAAGCCAAAAAACACATTGACCAATGCGGCGATCAGCGACGCGCCAAAGGTCAAGCGGTAAGACGCCATCACGCGAGGGCTTGTCACCGCGACCCAAAACTGCTCCCAGCTCAAGGTGAAGGTTTTGAAGACCAGGGCCGACAGCGGGATCAGCACGATCAAGCACAGGTAAAACAGGGTGAAGCCGAGGGTCAGGTTGAACCCGGGCAACACTTTGGCGGGCACCCGCCGCTTGGCAGGTGCCGCGATGGGCAATGCGGTCATGGCGAGAACTTATTTGACGGTGTAAATCTTGTCGAACTGACCGCCGTCATTGAAGTGCACCCGCTGCGCTTCGGCAAAGGAGCCAAACACTTCGTCCAC
>CANGZO010000137.1 GCA_947458305.1 Comamonadaceae bacterium | reverse complement strand
TGCCTTGCCGGTGATCTTTGCCATCACCTTGCACGAGGCGGCCCACGGTTACGCTGCGCTGCGTCTGGGCGACAACACCGCCTCGGTGTTGGGGCGTGTCACCCTCAACCCCTTTCCCCACATCGATCTGGTGGGCACCATCTTGTTGCCCCTGCTGCTGTATTTCAGCACCAGCGGGGCGTTTTTGTTCGGTTATGCCAAGCCCGTGCCGGTGCGCTTTGACCGGCTGCGCCACCCCAAACGCGACATGGTCTGGGTGGCCTTGGCAGGCCCAGGGGCCAACCTGGTGCAAGCCCTGCTGTGGGGGGTGTTGTTTTATGTCTTGAGTGGCAGCGGCATCACCGAACGGTTTTTCATTGAGATGTGCAAGGCCGGCATGCTGACCAATGTGGTCATGTTTGCCTTCAATCTGTTTCCATTGCCGCCGCTGGACGGTGGACGCATCCTGGTGGGCGTCTTGCCCTGGCGACAAGCCATGCTGGTCTCCCGGGTGGAGCCTTGGGGCTTTTTCATCGTGATGGCGCTGGTCCTCACAGGCCTCATCAGTGCGTGGTGGATGCAGCCCCTGATGGGGGCCACCTTTGAATTTCTCAAGTTCACACTCAGCCCCTTGGCCGCTTTGTTGCGCTGATTTTTTATTCTTTGTTTTTTGTTTAGCTCATGACAACCCCTCACCGCACCCGCGTTCTCACCGGCATCACCACCACGGGCACCCCGCACCTGGGCAACTATGTGGGGGCCATCCGCCCCGCCGTACAAGCCAGCCGTGACACCAGCACCGATGGTTTTTACTTTCTGGCCGACTACCACGCGCTCATCAAGTGCGACGAGCCCGCCCGTATCCAGCGCTCCACGCTGGAGATTGCCGCCAGCTGGATTGCCTCGGGCCTGAACCCGGACAAGGTCACTTTTTATCGCCAGTCGGACATTCCTGAAATTCCTGAACTCACCTGGCTTTTGACCTGCGTGACCGGAAAAGGCGTGCTCAACCGCGCCCACGCTTACAAAGCGGCAGTGGACAAAAACAACGCCGCAGGACATGACACCGATGCCGACGTCACGGCAGGCCTGTTCATGTACCCGGTGCTCATGGGCGCGGACATTTTGATGTTCAAGGCGCACAAAGTGCCCGTGGGTCGCGACCAAATCCAGCACATCGAGATGGCGCGCGACATGGCGGCCAGCTTCAACCATTTGTATGGCGAGCACTGTGTCTTGCCCGAAGCCGTGGTCGAAGAATCGGTGGCCCTCTTGCCCGGTCTGGACGGGCGCAAGATGAGCAAAAGCTACGACAACACCATCCCGCTGTTTGCGCCTGCTGCGCAAATGCGCAAGCAAATCGCAGGCATCGTGACCGACTCCAAGGCCCCCGGCGAGCCCAAGGCGACCGACGGCTCGGCCCTGTTCCAGATTTACCAGGCCTTCGCCAGTGCCAACGAGACCGCCGACATGGCCAAAGCCTATGCCGAGGGCATCGGCTGGGGCGACGCCAAGCAAATGCTGTTCGAGCGCATCGACCGCGAAATCGCGCCCATGCGCGAGCACTACCAAAGCCTGATCGAGAACCCCGCGCAAATGGACAAAATTTTGCTGGCTGGGGCCGACAAAGCACGCCAACTGGCCACGCCTTTCATGCGCGAATTGCGCCATGCGGTGGGTTTACGCGCCCTGTCATCGGGCCAGGTGGCGTCGGTGGCCAAAGAAGCCAAAACCGCACTGCCCAGTTTCAAACAGTACCGCGAAAAAGACGGTCTGTTTTATTTCAAATTGGTGGATCCCAAAGGCGTGGCCCTGTTGCAAAGCCGTGGCTTTGCATCCCCCAAAGAAGCCGGACAAGCGATCGCTCGCCTTCAGGCAGAGGGAACAGATGGCCTGCGCGAATTGAGCGATGTTCTAGAACCCTTGACTGGCGAAGCTTTGGCAGTTCTTGTGGCTAATTTGCAACTTTTGATGCAAGTTGATCCAAATCCGTCAAAATGAATTTGTTGATTTCAACAAAATGAAGCGTCAAAATCTTTGATTGATGATATCCTCATACTTTCCGCCTAACACTGAGAATAAACCATGACTGTTTATGTCATCGACGATCACCCTCTGATGCGCGATGCGCTCACCATGCTCGTTCACCGCGTCAAGCCCGGGCTCAAGATCATTCCCATTCATAAATTGAATGTGGTTGAGTCGACGGTCGAAAAGAACGGTGTTGCTGAGCTGTTTTGCTTGGATTTGCAGCTGCCGGACACCTTGGGCATGTCAGGGGTCCAGGTGCTCAAAGCCAAATTCCCCAATGTGCCATTGGCGGTCGTTACCAGTTCAAGCGCCAGTGAATTTGAACAGCGCTGCATGGATGCGGGTGCAGACGCATTCATTGAAAAATCCAACAGCCCTGCTCAAATCATCGCTGCCCTGCGCAGCCTCTTGGTCACTGAAGAAGATGCCGCGGCCGAAGACGCGGCCACCCCTTCGGGCCCGACCAAATTGTCCAAGCGTCAAAAACAACTGATCTTGATGTTGGACCAGGGCTTGTCCAACCGCGACATTGCCGAAAAGCTCGACATCAGTGAACACACGGTCAAGGTGCACTTTTGGCGTCTGTTCCGTCGTTTGGGGGTCAACAGCCGCACACAGGCACTTCACTTCGCACGCACCAACGGCTGGCTGGGCATCTAAGGCGCCATGCCGGTCGTTTCGATCACCCTGCTGCCGGGCTACGCTGCAGAGACTCAGCACCGCATGGTCAATCGCCTGGCTCAGGCGGTCCGGTCTGTGATCGACACCCCTGAAGCGGGGACCACAGTATTTGTCAACGAGGTCAGCACCTACCGCCGCGATGGCAAGGTGTTCAGCGAAGGCCGTGCAGCGCACCCGGTGGCTTCTGACCTTGTGCGAGATTTTTTGCAAGCCATGCAGTCACGTGACTTGGCCCATGCACAAAGCTTTTTGTCACCCGACTTTCGCATGTGTTTTCCAGGGGCTGTGGTCATGCACACGCTGCACGAACTGAGCGCCTGGGCGGCCCAACGCTACTCCCGCATTGGCAAGCATTACGAACAGTTCGAAGAAAGTTGGCAAGGCGATGTGACGGTGGTTTTTTGTCACGGCACCTTGCAGGGCACCTGGCTCAATGGCGAGTCTTTTGAAGGTATCCGGTTCATCGACCGGATGGAGGTGCGCGGGGGACAAATCACCCGGCAGGACGTGTGGAACGATCTGGCCGAGCACCGCAAGGCCTGAGGCTGAGCCCAGAGCCTCTGTCCTATTTTTTGCTTTTGTCTTTGTCCCGGTTGATGATGTCCGGCGTGACAGCATCGACCACATTGACAGCCGTCTTGACGCCATAAATCACGGTTGACGCAGCCACATCCGCCACGGCCAGCACCGTGCACCCCTGCAGCAAAGGCAAGGCCAAAAAGGCCAGCATCCAAGTTTTCGTTTTCATCGTGTGCACTTCAGGCTTTCAAGTCAGAAAAAAACCCCGCATGGATGCCCAGCGGGGTTGTTCTGGCGGAGAGGGAGGGATTCGAACCCTCGGTAGTGTTGCCACTACGCCTGATTTCGAGTCAGGTACATTCGACCACTCTGCCACCTCTCCTGGTTCGGTTTCGTTTGTCGAAGCCGGTATTCTATCAGGCCGACAGCGTCTGCAAGCCGCCCATGTAGGGTCTCAGCACCTCGGGCACCGTGACCGAGCCATCGGCGTTTTGGTAGTTCTCGAGCACGGCCACCAGTGCACGGCCCACGGCCAAGCCGGAGCCGTTCAAGGTGTGCACCAGCTCGTTTTTGCCTTGGGCATTCTTGAAGCGGGCCTGCAAACGGCGGGCCTGAAATGCCTCGCAGTTGGACACCGAGCTGATCTCGCGGTAGGTGTTTTGCGCCGGCACCCAGACTTCCAGGTCATAGGTCTTGCTCGCGCCAAAGCCCATGTCGCCGGTGCACAAACTCATCACACGGTAGGGCAAGCCCAGCTTTTGCAAAATGGCTTCGGCGTGGCCCGTCATCGCTTCCAGCGCTTCGTAGCTCTGCTCGGGGTGCACGATCTGCACCATCTCGACCTTGTCAAACTGGTGCTGACGGATCAAGCCACGCACATCGCGACCGCCGCTGCCTGCTTCAGACCGAAAACAAGGGGTGTGGGCCGTCAACTTGATCGGCAAATCACTCTCGGCCAACACCTCGTCGCGCACGACGTTGGTGAGCGTCACTTCAGACGTGGGAATCAAATACAGCGCCTGGCTTTCTTCGCCCTCTTGGCCTCCCTTGTTGGCGGCAAACAAATCGGCCTCGAACTTGGGCAGCTGGCCCGTGCCGCGCAGCGTATCGGCGTTCACGATGTAGGGGGTGTAGCACTCGGTGTAGCCGTGCTCTTGGGTCTGCACATCCAGCATGAACTGCGCGAGCGCCCGGTGCAAACGGGCCACCGGGCCGCGCATGAACGTGAACCGTGAGCCGGTCAGCTTGGTGCCGGTCTCAAAGTCCAGACCCAGCGGGCCGCCGATGTCCACATGGTCCTTGAGCTCGAAGTCGAAACTGCGCACCGTGCCCCAACGGCGCACCTCGACGTTGCCTTCTTCGCCCGCGCCCACCGGCACGCTCTCGTGCGGCAAATTGGGCACGGCCAGCAGCAGGTCTTGCAGCTCGGCTTGGATCACTTCCAGGCGCTGGGCCGAAGCGTCCAGCTCGTCTTTGATCGCGCCCACTTGCGCCATGACCGCGTCGGCCTCGGCGTGCTGGCCTTTGCCCTTGAGCATGCCAATTTGTTTGGACAGACTGTTGCGTTGGCTTTGCAACTCTTCGGTGCGGGTTTGCAGCGTTTTGCGCTCGCCCTCCAAAGCACGAAACGCCTCCACATTCAGGAAGGTCTGGGGATTTTTACGGGTCTGCAAACGCGCAACAACGGCGTCCAGATCTTTGCGGAGAAGAACAATATCAAGCATGGGGGGGGATTGTAGTGAGCCGGGTCAGGGTTGCTCTGCGGCATCCAGCTTCAAACCCTTGGGCAGCGGGAACTTGATGGTTTCTTGAATGCCGTCGAGCGTGCGCACCGACACCGCACCCAGGGTGCGCAATCGTGCAATCACTTCTTGCACCAGCACATCAGGGGCCGAGGCACCTGCGGTCAGGCCCACTTTTTGCGCCCCGTCAAACCAGGCCTCTTGCAGATCGGCTGCCGAGTCCACCATGTAGGCGGGCGTGCCCAAGCGGTCGGCCAGCTCGCGCAGGCGGTTGCTGTTGGAGCTGGTGGGGCTGCCCACCACGATCACCACATCCACCAGCGGGCTCATCAGCTTGACGGCGTCTTGGCGGTTTTGCGTGGCGTAGCAAATGTCTTGTTGCTTGGGCTCGCGCACCTGCGGAAAGCGCGCCTTCACAGCGGCCACGATCTCGGCGGCATCGTCCACGCTCAGGGTAGTTTGTGTCACCACCGCCAGCAGCTCGGTTTGGCCGGGCTGCACCTTGGCCACGTCTTCCACGTCTTCCACCAAGTGGATGCCGCTGTCGAGCTGGCCCATGGTGCCTTCCACCTCGGGGTGGCCCTTGTGGCCGATCATGATGAATTCGTAGCCCTCTTTGTGCAGCTTGGCCAACTCCACATGCACCTTGCTGACCAGCGGGCAGGTGGCGTCAAAAATACGAAAACCGCGTCGTTCGGCCTCATCCTGAATGGCCCGGCTCACGCCATGGGCACTGAAAATCAACGTGGCACCCGGTGGCACATCGGCCAGCTCTTCAATGAAGATCGCGCCCTTTTTTTTCAAATCGTCCACCACATAGGTGTTGTGCACGATCTCATGCCGCACATAGATCGGGCGGCCGAACTTGGTGAGGGCGTGCTCGACGATGTCGATTGCACGGTCCACCCCGGCGCAAAAGCCACGAGGTTCTGCCAAAAGCACTTCAGACGTCATCACAGCACTCCAATCAGTTCAACTTCAAAGGTCACAGGCTGACCGGCCAGCGGGTGGTTGAAGTCAAACAACACCGCCCCCTCCTCGTTCACTTGCAAAACTGTTCCCGCATAAGAGCCCAGACCATCGGGTGTGGGAAATTGCACCACATCGCCGGCCGCGTATTTTTCGGTTGGATCGCCCAATTCATTGAGCAGCTTGCGCGCTACCCATTGCTGCATGTCCGCGATGCGGTCGCCAAAAGCCTCACCCGCCGGGATATCCATCACCACCCGCGTGCCTTCGGCCAGGCCCAGCAAGCGCTGCTCCAAGGCGGGCGACAAGGTGCCCGAACCCAGCGACATGGTGGCGGGCTTTTCGTTGAACGTGTTGATGATGTCCCCCTGCGGCCCTGCCAGGCGGTAGTGAAGCGTCAAGAAAGAGGCGGGTTCGACAATGGACATAAGGGTTTTCTGGAATGCCGCTCATGCGGCCAAACGGGCATAAAGAAGC
>CANGZO010000136.1 GCA_947458305.1 Comamonadaceae bacterium | reverse complement strand
GGCTTGGTGAACAACGCGGGTGTGGTCGATGTCAAGGCCCGTGTGGACGAGATGAGCGTGGCCCGCTGGAAGCGCATGTTCGACATCAACGTGATCGGCAGCCTGATCTGCGCCCGCGAAGCCGTGCGCCGCATGAGCACACTGCATGGCGGCGAAGGCGGCAGCATCGTCAACGTGTCCAGCGCCGCGTCTCGCTTGGGCTCTCCCGGCCAGTACGTGGACTACGCCGCCGCCAAGGGCGCGATCGACGCCTTCACCATCGGCCTGGCCAAAGAAGTCGCCGCGGAAGGTGTCCGTGTGAACGCCGTGCGCCCAGGCCTGATCGAGACCGAGATCCACGCCTCGGGCGGCTTGCCCAACCGGGTCAAAGAGCTGCAGCACTTGGTGCCTGCCCAACGCGGCGGCACGGCCGAAGAAGTAGCAGAAGGCATCGTGTGGCTGTTGTCGGACAAGGCCAGCTACACCACCATGAGCTTTTTGGACATCTCGGGAGGCCGTTGATGGCCCAGACCCCCGCACACATCAAATACTTTTGGGAAGACATGGCCGCAGGCCAAGTGCGCGACCTGGGCAGCATCACGCCCACCCGCGAAGAGATCATCGCTTTCGCCACCCAGTTTGACCCCCAGCCCTTTCACCTGGACGACGAAGCGGCCAAGGCCTCGGTATTTGGTGCCTTGTCGGCCAGCGGCTGGCACACCTGCGCCATGGCCATGCGGCTGATGGTGACGAACTTTTTGTGCGAAACCTCCAGCTTGGGCTCGCCTGGCCTGGAGGGCATCAAGTGGCTCAAGCCGGTTTTCCCGGGCGATATTCTCCGGCTGCAAAGTACCGTGCTGGAGACCAAGCCCATGGGCAAGCGCCCCGATGTGGGCATGACGCGCAACCTGTGGGAAATGTTCAACCAACACGGCGACAAAGTGCTGCACATGGAAGGTTGGGGCATGTTCCGCCGCCGAACACCAGCGGCCTGAAAAGGCAGGGCAATAGCAGCCTGAAGCCGGGCACAATCCGGCGATGGACTTCAAACCGCTCATCACCCTGCTGGCCATCGTCAACCCCTTGGCCATCGTCCCGTTTTTCATCCACTACACCCAAGGCTTCAGCCCGGCCCAGCGCAAAAAGACGATTTGGGTGTCGTCCTTTTCCGCCTTCGTGGTGATCGCTGCCAGCGCCTTGCTGGGCCTGCAGATTTTGGCTTTCTTTGGCATCTCGCTGGCCAGCTTTCAGGTGGGCGGCGGCATGCTGCTGCTGACGGCCGCCTTGTCGATGCTGAACGCCCAACCCGCCGAGGCCCGCGCCAACGCCGATGAGGTGCACGACGCCGAAGCCAAAGCCGCCATGGGGGCCAGCATCGCCGTGGTGCCACTGACCATTCCCTTGCTGACGGGCCCAGCCACCATGTCCACCGTGGTGATTTACGCCGAAAAAGCCAAAGACTTTGCCCAACTGGGCACCTTGGTCGGCTACGGCGTGGTCATTGCTCTGGCCACCGCCCTGTGCTTTTCGTTGGCCACGCCCATTGCCCGCATCCTGGGCAAAACCGGTATCAACGTGATGACCCGCCTCATGGGTTTGATCTTGGCGGCCTTGGCGGTCGAAGTGATGGCCGACGGCCTGCACAAGCTCTTTCCGGTGCTGGCCGGTCGCTGATCTGCGCCTTCACTGCGTGGTTCAGACGCCGAACCCACCCGCCAAGCCGGCCTTCAAGTGCGCCACCAATGCCGCCACTGCCCGAGGCACATGCGGCGCGTAGGGGCGGATGGCGTAAATGGTTTCGGCAAAGGCACCCACAGGTTTCCAGTCGGGCAACACGCGTACCAACCGACCCTTGCGCAACTCGGCTTGGGCGCTGAAGTCGGGCAGGAGGGCGATGCCTGCGCCGGTCAAGGCCGCTTCACGCAGGGCTTCGCTGTTGTTGGCGGCGAAGTTGCCACTCACGGGCACCGTGATGCGCTCGCCCGTTGCTGAAGGCTCACGCAGCTCAAAGGTCCAGGCGGGCGTGTCTTGCGAGCGGGGGTAATGCAGGCAGTTGTGGGCTTGCAGCTCAGAGGGGTTTTGCGGTTCTCCATGTTGGCCAATGTAAGCACGGGTGGCCACCAGCACCGATTCGGTGGCGCACAGCGCCCAGGCCACATGGGTGTCAGGCGGGCGGGCCGTGTGGCGGATGGCCAGGTCGTAACCCTCTGTGGCCAAAGCACTCAGACGATCGGACAGGTCCAGCTCAATGCGCACATCCGGAAAGTCTTTCAAGAAAGCTGCGAAAAGCGGCACCAGCTGCTGACGGGCCAGCGCCACAGGCGCGGTCACGCGCAACAAGCCACTGGGCTGCTCGGCCAGGTCGCGCACTTGGGCAAAGCTTTGCTCAATCTGCTCAAAGGAAGCGCGGGTCTCGTCGACCAACCTCTGGCCCGCTTCGGTCAGGCGCAGGCTGCGGGTGGTGCGCTGTACCAAAGTGACCTTGGCCGCCCGCTCCAGCTCGGCAATGCGCTGGCTCATGGCGGCCTTGCTCACGCCCAGGCGGGCAGCAGCGGCTGTGTAACTGCCTTGCTGCGCCAGCACGCTGAGCCAATGCAGGTGCGTCCAGAGTGCGTTGATTTTTTGCTCTTCCATGCAGGCATTGTTCACTATTTTGAACAATCAATTCAGATTTGGGGCATTGCGAGGGTGAGCGACGGTGCCTACACTGCAAGGCGAAGTGTAGGAGCCCACCCCGTGGGCGATTTTTTTGGTCAGCTGACCATGGGGCAATCGCCCACAGGGTGGGCTCCTACAAGAGACACATCGACAAGCAACCGGCGCAAGCCACTAGGAGCACCCCATGAGCATCACCCACATCGGCCACTACATCAATGGCCAAGTCGCCGCAGGCGCTTCAGGCCGCAGCCAGCCCGTGACCAACCCTGCGACCGGTGCCGTGACCGGCAACGTGGCCTTGGCCAACAGCGCCGAAGTGGCCCAAGCCGTGGCCGCTGCGCAAGCCGCTTTCCCCGCTTGGGCCGACACACCGCCGCTGCGCCGCGCCCGCGTGATGTTCAAGTTCCTCGAACTGCTGAACACGCACAAGGACGAGCTGGCCCACATGATCACCGCTGAGCACGGCAAGGTGTTCACCGACGCGCAAGGCGAAGTCTCGCGCGGCATCGACATCGTCGAATTCGCCACCGGCATTCCGCAGCTGCTCAAAGGCGACTTCACCGACCAGGTCTCCACCGGCATCGACAACTGGACGCTGCGTCAGCCGCTGGGTGTGGTCGCGGGCATCACGCCCTTCAACTTTCCGGTGATGGTGCCCATGTGGATGTTCCCCGTCGCCATCGCAGCGGGCAACACCTTCATCTTGAAGCCCAGCCCGACCGACCCGACGCCGTCCCTGTTCATCGCCGACCTGTTGAAAAAAGCAGGCTTGCCCGACGGCGTGTTCAACGTGGTGCAAGGCGACAAGGAAGCCGTGGACGCGCTGTTGGAGCACCCCGACGTGAAAGCCATCAGCTTTGTGGGCTCCACACCGATCGCCAACTACATCTACGAAACGGGCGCGCACCACGGCAAGCGCGTGCAGGCCTTGGGCGGTGCGAAGAACCATTTGGTGGTGATGCCCGATGCCGACATCGACCAAACCGTGGACGCCTTGATCGGTGCGGGTTACGGCTCGGCCGGTGAGCGCTGCATGGCGATCTCGGTGGCGGTGCTGGTGGGTGATGTGGCAGACAAGATCCTGCCTAAGCTGATTGAGCGTACCAAAGCGCTGCAAGTGCTCAACGGTGAAAACCTGGCTGCCGAAATGGGCCCCATCGTGACCGACGCGGCACGTCAGCGCATCAAGGGCTACATCGACGCCGGCGTGGCCGAAGGCGCCAAGCTGCTGGTCGATGGTCGCGAATTTGACGGCTCACGAGCCGGTGCAGGTTGCGACAACGGTTTCTGGCTGGGCGGCACGCTGTTCGACCACGTGAGCACCGACATGAAGATTTACAAGGAAGAAATCTTTGGCCCGGTCTTGAGCTGCGTGCGCGTGCCCGACTTTGGCACCGCGGTGCAGATCATCAACGACCATGAATTCGGCAACGGCGTGAGCTGCTTCACCCGCGACGGCAACGTGGCGCGTGAGTTTGCGCGCCGCATCCAGGTGGGCATGGTCGGCATCAACGTGCCGATCCCGGTGCCCATGGCCTGGCACGGCTTTGGCGGCTGGAAGCGTTCGCTGTTTGGCGACATGCACGCCTATGGCGAAGAGGGTGTGCGCTTTTACACCAAGCAAAAGTCCATCATGCAACGCTGGCCCGAGAGCATCGGCAAAGGCGCTGAGTTCGTGATGCCCACGGCCAAGTGATGGGGTTCTGAAAGCCTGTTGGCGTGCACAATCGTCAACCGAAGAGACAAGGTCAGAACCATGAACGACAACAGCTTCGACTACATCATCATCGGCGCGGGCACGGCGGGCTGTTTGTTGGCCAACCGCCTGAGTGCCAACCCCAGCAAGCGGGTCTTGCTGGTGGAGGCGGGCAAAAAAGACAATTACCACTGGATCCACATCCCGGTGGGTTACTTGTATTGCATTGGCAATCCGCGCACCGATTGGCTGTACCAGACCGAACCAGCCGAGGGCTTGAACGGTCGCAGCCTGCGCTACCCGCGTGGCAAAGCGCTGGGCGGTTGCAGCAGCATCAACGGCATGATTTACATGCGCGGTCAGTCGCGCGACTACGAACATTGGGCCGACGTCACGGGCGACGACGCTTGGCGCTGGCAACCCTGTTTGACGGATTTCAAAGCGCACGAACACCACCACAAGCTTGACGCCACGCTGTCGCATGAGTTTGCCCGTCAACATGGCGGCGCTCGCGAGGCCTATGCCCAATTGCACGGCCATGGTGGCGAGTGGCGCATCGAAAAACAGCGGCTGCGCTGGGATGTGCTGGACGCCTTTGCCCAAGCGGCGGTGCAGGCCGGTATTCCGGCCACGGCTGACTTCAACAGCGGCAACAACGAAGGGGTGGGCTATTTCGAGGTGAACCAAAAAGACGGCTGGCGCTGGAATGCATCCAAGGCGTTTTTGCGCCCCGCTCAACAGCGCCCCAACCTGACCGTGTGGACCGAAACCCGGGTGCAAGCCCTGCAGTTGGCACCCCAAGCCGATGGCCGGATGCGCTGCGTGGGCGCCAAATTGCTGCGCCAAGGTCAGACGCTGAACGTGAGTGCCAAAGCCGAGGTGATCCTCAGCGCGGGCAGCATCGGCTCGGTGCAAATTTTGCAGCTCTCGGGCATTGGCCCTGCCGCGCTGCTGCGGGATAAAGGCGTACCCGTGTTGGTCGACCTGCCGGGTGTGGGCGCCAACTTGCAAGACCATTTGCAAATCCGCACGGTGTACAAAGTGCGCAACACCACCACCCTCAACACCCTGGCCAACAGCCTGTGGGGCAAAGCCAAGATCGGGGTCGAATACGCCCTCAAGCGCACCGGCCCCATGAGCATGGCGCCCAGCCAGTTGGGGGCCTTCACCCGCAGCGACCCCAGCCGCGCCTGGCCCAACATTCAGTACCACGTGCAGCCCCTGAGCCTGGACGCCTTTGGCGAGCCGCTGCACAGCTTTCCGGCCATCACGGCCAGTGTGTGCAACCTCAACCCTAGCAGCCGTGGCACCGTCCAGATCAAGACCCCTGACTTTGAAGACGCCCCCGCCATCGCGCCCAACTACCTGGCCACCGATGAAGACCGCCAAGTGGCCGCCGATAGCCTGCGCGTGACGCGCCGCATCATGGCGCAAACAGCCATGGCGCCTTTCTCACCCGAAGAGTTCAAGCCCGGTGTGCAGTACCAAACCGACGACGAGTTGGCCAAACTGGCGGGCGACATTGCCAGCACCATCTTTCACCCGGTGGGCACCACCCGCATGGGGCGCGATGACGACCCGATGGCGGTGGTCAATGCGCGCTTGCAAGTGCGCGGCGTGGCGGGTCTGCGCGTGGTCGACGCGGGGGTCATGCCCACCATCACCAGTGGCAACACCAACAGCCCCACCCTGATGGTGGCCGAAAAGGCGGCCAGATGGATCGTGGCCGATGCCGCCCTGACGGCCTGACGCCAAGCGCCCAGCGGTCAAAACAGGGATTTACCCCCGTATCGGGAAATCCCTGAGAAAAACCTCCCTCGGCATCCCTTACATTGCAACAACTCGGTGCACAGCAGTATCTGCATCCTGAGGGCCGAGGAGACAACTCGAACCCCGAAGAACTCGAACATCAACCAACATCCGAACGAGGTGTACTTTCTAAGCGTCGCGCAAGCGGCGCTTTTTTTTGCTTGCTTCCCAGCCTGTGTGCGACAGGCTCAGTGCCCTTGCGATGACACAATCCCCTACATGGATTTATTGATTGTTTCGTTGGCCTCGCTCTTGGCCGGGCTGGTGGACTCTATTGTGGGTGGCGGCGGGTTGATTTTGATTCCAGCCTTGTTTGC
>CANGZO010000135.1 GCA_947458305.1 Comamonadaceae bacterium | reverse complement strand
TGGTGCCCAAGTCTGATTCGGGTGCAGCGCTCAAGCCCTGGCTGGCCGGGCTTTGCGACAAGCCCTGAGGCAGGGCCACCGCGCTGCGGCCAAAGCCTTCTTGCGTGACAAAGCTCTCGGCAGCATTGACCAGTTCTTCCAAGTTCTCCACCCGGTCAGCGCCTTCTTTTTCTGTGCGGTAGTGGTTGACCAAGCCAGTTTTGTCCAACACCAAATCGATGATCTCGCGCAACGTCAGGCCCTCGGTCTGTTCGCGCAGCACATCGACCATGGCCACAAAGGCGGCCAGATTGGCCCCGGCTTTGCCCGTGGTGGCACTCACGGCGTCGTGCAAAGAACAGCCTGCGGCGCGTGCGGCGTCTTGCAGCTGCTCGATGGAACGCGCCCCAATGCCGCGTGGCGGAAAGTTGACCACCCGCAAAAAACTCGTGTCGTCGTTGGGGTTCTCCATCAGGCGCAAATAGGCCAGCGCGTGCTTGATCTCGGCCCGCTCAAAAAAGCGCAAACCGCCATACACGCGGTACGGGAACCCGGCATTGAACAGCGCGGTTTCGAGCACCCGGCTTTGCGCGTTGCTGCGGTACAGCAGCGCCACTTCTTTGCGCTCAAAACCGTCTTGCTTGACCAGCTGGCGCAGCTCTTCAATCAGCCATTGCGCCTCGGCAAAGTCTGACGGCGACTCCACCACCCGCACCGGCTCGCCCGCACCTTGGTCTGTGCGCAAGGTTTTGCCCAAACGCGTCTTGTTGTGGCTGATCAGGTGGTTGGCCGAATCGAGGATGTTGCTGAAGCTGCGGTAGTTTTGCTCCAGCTTGATCTGGTGGCGCACCTGAAACTCGCGCACAAAGTCGGCCATGTTGCCCACCCGCGCGCCTCGGAAGGCGTAGATGCTCTGGTCGTCGTCGCCCACGGCCAGGATGGCGCACTCACCGCCTTCACCCGGCAGCCCGGCCAGCTGCTTGAGCCAGGCGTATTGCAGCTTGTTGGTGTCCTGAAACTCGTCCACCAAGATGTGGCGAAAACGGCGGCGGTAATGCTCGCGCACATGCACGTTGTCGCGCAGCAATTCATAAGAGCGCAGCATCAGCTCGCCAAAGTCCACCACGCCTTCGCGCTGGCATTGCTCTTCGTACAGCTGGTACAGCTCCACCTTGCGGCGCGTTTCGTCGTCGCGCACCGGCACATCGCCCGGGCGCTGGCCGTCTTCTTTGCAACCGGCAATGAAATACTGCAACTGCTTGGGCGGGAAGCGGTCTTCGTCCACATTGAACTGCTTGCACAGCCGCTTGACAGCCGACAACTGGTCTTGTGTGTCCAAAATCTGAAAAGTCTGCGGCAAGCCCGCCAGCTGGTGGTGCGCCCGCAAAAACCGGTTGCACAGCCCGTGGAAGGTGCCAATCCACATCGCGTTCACGTTCACCGGCAACATGGACTGCAAACGCAGCTTCATTTCTTTGGCGGCCTTGTTGGTGAAGGTCACCGCCAAAATGCCGCCGGGCGAGACCTGCGAGGTCTGCAAGAGCCAGGCGATGCGGGTGGTCAGCACCCGAGTTTTGCCGGAACCAGCACCCGCCAAAATCAAAGCATGCTCTGCGGGCAAGGCCACCGCCCGGTGCTGCTCGTCGTTGAGCTGAGCCAGCAAGGGAGATGAGGCGGCCTCGGCAGGCAAGGCGTTTGAGGAGAAATCAGACAACATCTGCTGATTGTAGAAACATCAAACAGGTCCAGTGCGAGACATGGGGGCCACTGGTCGTGTGCCATGATCCATGGCAGTTGATTGCACAGCAATGATGGCCACAACGATGAACCCCGCTCCTTGTCAGGCCCCGGACCCCGGACCCACTCGATGAAGATTTTTTATGGCTGGCGCATGGTCGGTGCCGCCTGTGGCATCCAGTTCCTGCTGGCCGCCTTCCTGACCCAAGCATTGGGCCTTTACATCGCTGTGCTGTCGGACGAGATGGGCTGGAGCAAAACCACCTTGTCGGGCGCAGCAGCGCTGCAGTCGGTTGAGGCGGCCATCATTGGCCCGGTGCTGGGCTGGGTGATGGACCGGGTGGGACCGCAAAAAATGATCCGCTGGGGCATGGTGCTGTTTGCGGCCGGCTTGCTGCTGCTGAGCCAAGTCGACAGCGTGTTCACCTTTTATGCCAGCGCCCTCCTGATGGCCGTTGGTGCCAGCCTGGGGGGCTACTTTCCACTGTCGGTGGCGCTGGTGCAGTGGTTCGAGAAGTTCCGCGCCCGCGCCCTGTCCATCATGAGTCTGGGCCTGGCCATGGGGGGGCTGGTGGTGCCACTGATGGCCTGGTCCATCCAGGTGTGGGGCTGGCGGGCCACGGCCGCAGGATCGGGTCTGTTGGTTTTACTGACCGGCTTGCCCATGGCCAGCATCATCCGCCGCCGACCCGAGGACCATGGCGAACATGTCGACGGCATTGACCCGGCGCAAGCGGCCGCCAAAGCCGCCGCCAATTTGGCCCAAGGCCACCCTGCTCCTCCGGTGCAGATCGAATTCACCGTGGCGCAAGCGCTGCGCACCCGGGCTTTTTGGATGCTGGCCATCGGCCATGGCCTGGCCTTGCTGGTGGTGTCGGCCGTGAATGTGCATGCGATCACCCACATGAAAGAGGGCTTGGGCTATTCGTTCACCACCGCCAGTTGGGTGATCTTGATCATGACCTTTGGCCAGCTGGCCGGGGTGCTGATGGGAGCCACCATGGGCGACTGGTTCGACAAAAGAAAGGTCGCCGCCCTGTGCATGCTGGCCCACGGCATCGGCATGCTGTGCCTGACCTACGGCAACCACATGGCCATGCTGGTGGCCTTCGGGGTGTTTCATGGCATCGCTTGGGGTCTGCGCGGCCCCTTCATGCAGGCCATCCGGGCAGACTACTTTGGACGCAACGCGATCGGTCTGATCTTGGGCCTGTCGGCGGCCATCATCGCTTTGGGGCAAGTTGCAGGACCCATGATCGCGGGCGTGCTGGCCGACTTGACGGGCGATTACCAGCTGGGTTTTAGCCTGCTGGCCTTGCTGGCGGCCCTGGGTTCGCTGGCCTTCATGCTGGCCACCAAACCGGTGCTGCCCCCGTCTGCTGAAACATCTGCTTGAAATCGGATCCAGGGCGCCAGTTCGCGGGGTGTTTGAACACGGGTAGAATCAGCCACCGGGCCCAAGATTCTTGCGCCCGGTTTTTTTTGCCCTGAACCTGCAACGGGTTCATTACAGGGGCTCAAAAACCGGCCAGGCCAAGCGCTCACTCGTTCTTTCAACGAATCCTTTTTGGAGCTTGGTTTTCTCATGGAAATTTTTGACTACGACAACATCCTGCTTTTGCCACGCAAGTGCCGCGTGGAAAGCCGTTCTGAGTGCGACGCCAGCGTCACTTTGGGCAGCCGCACCTTCCGCCTGCCGGTGGTGCCTGCCAACATGAAGACCGTGGTGGACGAGTCCATATGCTTGTGGATGGCGCAAAACAATTACTTTTACGTCATGCACCGCTTTGACCTGGACAACGTCCAGTTTGTGCGCGACATGCACGCCAAGGGTGTTTACGCATCGATCTCGCTTGGCGTCAAAGCCCCCGACCGCGCCACTGTGGACCAGCTGGCCGCGGAGGGCTTGGTGCCCGAGTACATCACCATCGACATCGCCCACGGCCATGCCGACAGCGTGCGCGACATGATTCGCTACATCAAGGCCAAGCTGCCCACCAGCTTTGTGATCGCAGGCAATGTGGCCACACCTGAAGCCGTGATCGACCTGGAAAACTGGGGCGCTGATGCCACCAAAGTGGGCGTGGGCCCAGGCAAGGTCTGCATCACCAAGCTCAAGACCGGTTTTGGCACCGGCGGCTGGCAATTGTCGGCACTCAAGTGGTGCGCGCGTGTGGCGACCAAGCCCATCATTGCCGACGGCGGCATCCGCAGCCACGGCGACATCGCCAAGAGCGTGCGCTTTGGCGCGAGCATGGTCATGATCGGCTCCTTGTTTGCAGGCCACGAAGAGTCGCCCGGCAAGACCGTCGAAGTCGATGGCGAACTTTTCAAAGAGTATTACGGCTCCGCCAGCGACTTCAACAAGGGCGAGTACAAGCACGTCGAAGGCAAGCGCATTTTGGAGCCCATCAAAGGCAAGCTCGCCAACACGCTCATTGAGATGGAGCAAGACGTGCAAAGCTCGATCAGCTACGCCGGTGGCACCAAGCTGATGGACATACGCAAAGTCAACTACGTGATCTTGGGCGGCGACAACGCGGGTGAACACCTGTTGATGTAAGCCATCACCGCGTTCACCGCAAAGGGAGCCCAAGGGCTCCCTTTTTTGATTGGCACAAATTCAGCGCAAGGCCCCCAGCGCCAGCATCAAACCGCTGACCACCAGCAAGATGCAAATGATCTGGCGCAAACGCCCCACAGGCACACGATTCGCCAAGCGGTGGCCCAGCCACACCCCCACCAGCGCCACGCCAATCAACACGCTCCAGCGCTGCCACAACACACCGCTGGACAAGCGACCGTCCAAGGCCATGACCAGCAAAACCGTGGCCGCCGCCGTGGCAATGACCATGGGCGTGCTGGCACGCAGTTGCTGCACATCGGCCACGCGGCGGCTGAGCCAGGCCACCACCAAGGGGCCCGCGGTGCCAAACAGCATCTCCACCAGGCCAACGGCCCCACCCACCGGGTGCACCCAGACCGGGGCTGGCGGCTGCAAAGGCGCGGCCCTCAAGCGCAAGGCATTCAGGCCCACACCCGCCACGTACAAACCCAGCAGCAACAAAGGCCAGCGGCTGTTCATGTGCTGCATGAGCCACAAGCCGAGCACCGTGCCCACCACCATGCCGGGCAGCAGGCGGCGCAACTCGCGCCACTGCACCTGTCGCCAATTCAGCCCGCTGTGAAAAGCCGAGGCGGGCACGTCCATGAGCAAAGTCAGCGCCACCACCGCGGGCAAAGGCCAGTTCCAGGCCAACAGGGGCACCACCACCAAAGCCGAACCAAAGCCTGTGAGACCCAGCACGGTGTAACCCAACAACACCACACCCATGGGGTAAAGCCATTCCTGCATCCCGTTTCCTTTTTTTCTTCAATCGCTCAAGTGGTTTTGCACAAACGCACGAAACACCGACATGACGGGCAACTCGGTGCGGCCTGCCAAGGTGATGAGGGCCAGCCGTGCCTGTCCTTTCAGGGGTGTTTGCATGGGCAACTCCACCAAACGGCCCTGGTCCAAGCCCTCTCGGGCTGCGCCCACAATCCCTAAGTAAATCGCATCGGTCTGGCCCACCACATCCAGCAAGCTGGCGATGTCCTCGCACTGCAAGGTGGTCATTTGTGCCGGGTTGGCTTGCGGGCCATAGTGGTCCACCAACAACCTGGCCACCTCTTGCGACAGCTGGATGGAGGCGATGGGGTAGGACAGCAAGGCATCAAAGGGCAAGCCCTTGGCGGCGCGCTCCAGCAAAGGGTGGCCCTGGCGGCACACAAAGCCTGCACGCATCTCGACCACCTGCGTCATGACCAAATCCGGCGCCGATTCGACCCGCCGCACATCCACCACCAGTGCATCGAGTTGCCGCTCGCGCAATTGCGTCAATTGCAGTTCGGTGGACCCGCGCGAGACCGTGACCTGCACCGTGGGGTGGTGCTTGGCCATGTACACCAGCCAGGGTGTCATCAGCATCGCCCCGGGGCCTGACCCCAAACCCACACGCAAGGCGCCCAAGCCGCCTTGCTGCAGCAAGGCAGCGCCTTGTTTGAGCTCTTGAGCCTCGTGCACGATGCGCCGCGCCCGATCCAGCACTGAGCGGCCCAAGGGCGTCAGCTCATTTTTTTTGCCCACCCGGTCCACCAAGGGGCCGCCCAGATCCTCTTCCAGCGCCTGGATGCTGCGGCTCAGGGCGGACTGGGTGATGTGCAGTTTTTCTGCTGCGCGGCTGAAGGAGCCGGTGTCGGCCAGTGCCAGCCAGTGTTCAAGGTGCCTGAGGTTCATGTATTCATTTTACGAATGATTATTAGGAAAATAAGTCATTGGACACATAAAAATCGAATTCTTACCATCCGCTCGTGGTCATTCAAACCATATCGAATTTCAATCCAAAAGGAGACATCATGAACCTCAAGACCCTCGTATGTGGCCTGTTTGTGGCCGCCAGCGCTTTCGGCCCTGCCATGGCGCAAAACTACCCCGCCAAGCCGATCAGCCTGATCGTGCCCTACCCTGCAGGTGGCCCATCCGACTTTTTTGCCCGCAGGGTGCAGCCCGATGCGGCCACCCGACTGGGCAAACAACCCATGATCATCGAGAACATCGGCGGCGCAGGCGGCTCGATCGGCTTGAGCAAGCTCGTGAGCGCCCCCGCAGACGGCTCCACCCTGAGCCTGGCCAGCCCCATGGAGCTGGTGCTGGCGCCTTTGGCCATCCAGGGCGTGAAGTACAAGTCGGAGGACTTCAAGCTGGTGGCTCAATTTGCCACCACCAACACGATTTTG
>CANGZO010000134.1 GCA_947458305.1 Comamonadaceae bacterium | reverse complement strand
CATATTTATGAAATCTATGGAACAGAGTATCTTTCAATTTGATGTCACCTAAATTACAACTGGAAAAAAGATGTACTTGATCGTCATTGCTTGGCTTTATGTCACTTTGCTGATGGCCTTGGCCGAAGCTTTCAGTTCACAGGGCAGCATCCTGGGCGCCATCATCACTTTCGTGCTTTACGGCATGCTGCCCATGGCCTTGGTGGTGTACCTGATGGGAACCCCCTTGCGGCGAAAAGCCATCCGAAAATCAGAGCAATTGGCCCGCGAAGAGTACTTGGCGGCCCAATTGCAAACCGACTCAAGCACCCAGCCAGATGCAAGCGGCCATCCGCCCACTTTGCCCGAGAGTGCGGCTGTCCCTGCGGTGCGAAAAGAAGAATTGCGGCTGTGATGCCGTGCACCAAACAGGTGCACCATCGTTGCCGTAGATGCTGCTCAGACCCAAGGCCTGAAGACGCAAACGGGCCAATCCTGCCAAATTGGCCTTGAACTTGCCGTTGGACTGCGCTTCAAACAACGATCGAATCTCAGCCGATCCATCATCAAAGGCATGCAAAACGTCAGCGCCGACCTCGAAAGCATCAGGTCCTATACAAGGCCCTAACCAAGCCAAGACATTCGATACATCGCAACCGGCTCGCGACAAATCGGACAGCAAGGCCTCCAGAACACCTTGGCCGTGGGTACCCGCCAAGCCCCGCCATCCCGCATGGGCTGCAGCCACCCACTGACCAGAGGCATCACACAAAAGCACCGGCAAACAATCGGCCACCATGATGGTGCAGGCCAGCTGTGGATCTTGGGTCCAACAAGCGTCGGCAATCCATCCATCTGGGCAATCGCGTGACAGATTCACTGCGGTCACACCGTGCACTTGCTTCAAAAAAACAGGTCGCCGGTCCAATAAACGTGCCAAGTGATCCCGGTTGGCTTGGACATCCGCTGGCGCGTCACCCACATGGTCACCCAAGTTCATGCTGTCCCATGGTGCAGCAGATACCCCTGACTCACGGTTGGTCATGACCGCGTTGACACGGTGAGGGGCAGGCCAATTCGGTTGTAGCCAACCGGCAGGAAAGTGGTTCATCTGGAAAATCATAATGCCAGCATCCGCGAAAAATCTGGTTTTATTGTGTAATTGAAAGATGAGCCCTATTGCCCATGTCGATGCGCCGGAACTGCCCTGGATTGCCGAGGGCGATGCCTTGCCGTGCGCAGACACCGCCTGGGGGCCCGTTGCGCCGGCGCCGGGCCTGCTGGCTGCCAGCGGTGACTTGTGTGCGGCGAGGCTGATCGAGGCTTACAGCCAAGGCATTTTTCCTTGGTTCAGTGAAGGGCAACCCGTGCTGTGGTGGAGCCCAGACCCCCGCATGGTGTTGATCACCCGTGAATTTCGACTGCACCGGTCCTTGCGTAAATCTTTAAATCGCTGGACCCTGACCCCAGGATTTGAACTGTGCTTTGACCGCGATTTTTCGCAGGTGATCAGAAAGTGCGCCGCCGCTGCGCGCGTCGGCCAAAAAGGCACATGGATCGTCCCCAAAATGGTCGAGGCCTACGAGGAACTCCACCAACGTGGCTTGGCGCACAGCAGTGAAGTCTGGCACCAGGGCCAGCTGGTGGCTGGTCTTTATTTTGTCAATTTGGGACGTGCTGTATTTGGTGAGTCCATGTTCACCACCATCACTGACGGCTCCAAAATGGCTTTGGCCAATTTGGTGAGTGTGTGTTTACAAGAAGGTGTCCACGCCATCGACTGCCAACAAAACACCCGCCATTTGGCATCACTGGGTGCCCGGGAAATACCCCGCGCACTCTTTGTTTCAGGGGTTCAACAGGCGCTGGATGGGCAGGCCATCCAGTGGGATTCGCAGACTTTGAATTGGCCTGCGCTGCAATCGTTGGAGGGGTTTCAATGACCCATCTCAAAGAGCTACCGCTGCAGGCTCTGCAGTTTTACGCCACGGCACCTTATGCCTGCAGCTACCTGCCGGAACGTTCCGCACGCTCTCAAGTGGCCACCCCCAGTCATCTGATCCACAACGAGGTGTATTCCGACTTGGTCTCTCAAGGCTTTCGCCGCAGTGGGCTGTTCACTTACCGACCTTATTGCGACGGATGCCAAGCCTGCCAGCCCCTGCGTGTCGCGGTGGCAGAGTTTGTGCCTGACCGCAGTCAACGTCGGGCGCAAATGGCACACCAGGACTTGCGTGTTCGGGTTTTGGACCTGCATTTCAATGACGAGCATTACGCCTTGTACTTGAGCTACCAGAACTCGCGTCATCCCGGCGGGGGCATGGACCAAGACAGCATTGACCAATACAGCCAATTTTTGCTTCAAAGCCGCGTGAACTCCCGCATCGTTGAATTTCGGGAGCCCGCGGAGGATGGGCACTTGGGTGCGCTCAAGATGGTCAGCATTGTGGATGTGCTGAACAACGGCTTGTCTGCGGTCTACACCTTTTACGAGCCTGATGACAAAGCCAGCTATGGCACTTTCGGGGTGCTCTGGCAAATCCAACAAGCAGCCCAATTGGGTTTGGATTATGTTTACCTGGGGTATTGGATTGCGGACAGTCCGAAGATGAATTACAAATCTCGCTTTAAACCCTGCGAGCTTCTGGTGAAAGGCACATGGACGCCCATGTCCTGAAGCCATTCAATCCCAGCGGCACTTGCAAAGCCCTCCCGATATTTCACAGTGTAAAATAAACCAGCATCTGAAGTACACGATGAAAAAAGAGACCGCGCTCACGCCCACGCCCACCATTCAGGTCATTGAACGGATGTTCACCCTGATTGACGTCTTAGCGTCCCGAGAAGAGGCCATCTCACTCAAAGAGATCAGCCAAAAAACAGGTCTTCACCCGTCAACCGCCCACCGCATCTTGAACGACTTGGCTTCTGGCCGTTTTGTTGACCGCCCCGAAGCTGGAAGCTATCGGTTAGGCATCCGTTTGCTTGAATTGGGCAATTTGGTGAAAGGTCGGCTGAATGTGAGAGATGCGGCGCTCACCCCTATGCGTGAGTTGCACAAATTGATCCAACAACCCGTCAACTTGAGCATGCGGCAAGGCGACGAGATCGTGTACATCGAACGCGCCTACAGCGAACGTTCTGGCATGCAAGTAGTCCGCGCCATTGGCGGACGAGCACCTCTGCACCTGACCTCGGTGGGCAAGCTTTTCTTGGCCGCCGATGACCCTCTGCGCGTGCGATCCTATGCGACCCGCACTGGCCTGTCTGGCCAAACTCGCAACAGCATCACGCAGTTGCAAGTCCTGGAGAGAGAGTTGACACGCGTCAAGCAATCGGGATTTGCACGTGACAACGAAGAACTGGAATTGGGTGTCCGATGCATCGCAGCGGGCATTTACGACGACCAAGGCAAGCTGTTGGCCGGGTTGTCGATCTCGGCTCCTGCGGACAGGCTTGACGAGAGTTGGCTGCCCAAACTACAGGAAACGGCTAAAACGATTTCCAACACATTGGGCCATCCTACCGAAGACTGACAGTGTCTGACGGCCCACGCTTGACAAAGGCCCCCAGACTTCAGCCCGGTAAGTAGGTGCGTGGCAAAGATTGCCCTGAATGCAGGGACGGTTTGTTTTCCAACCATTGGCGAACACGCTCGGCGTCACCCAGTCGGCTGAGTTTACCGGCCGAGTCCAAAAACACCATGATCAACTTGCGGCCCGAAACCTGGGTTTGCATCACCAAACACCGTCCGGCCTCAGAGATGTAACCTGTCTTTTGCAAGCCGATGTCCCAAGCCGGATTTTTGACCAAGCGGTTGGTGTTGTTGTATTGCAAAGTGCGACGACCAACCTCAACTTCGCGGCCGTGAGAGGTGGACAACTCCCGCAGCATAGGCTCTTTGTAAGCCACCGCCACCAACACTGCCAAATCGCCGGCACTCGATTGGTTGCGACTGGACAAGCCGGTGGGCTCGACATAACGCGTGTCTTTCATCCCCAGTTGCTTGGCACGCGAATTCATTCGATCAACAAAGTTGTCCATGCCACCCGGGAAGGTGCGCCCCAAGGCATTCGCCGCCCGGTTTTCACTGGACATCAAGGACAGGTGCATCAAATCGCCGCGCGAGAGCACCGTGCCCACCGCCAAGCGAGAAGAGCTGCCTTTTTCGGTGTCCACATCGTCTTGCGTGATCCTGATCGGCTCGTCCATGGAGAGTTTGGCTTCGGCAATGACCAAACCCGTCATCAGCTTGGTCAAAGAAGCAATGGGCAAAACAGCATGGTCATTTTTGCGGTACAAAACTTCGTGGGTGTCTTGGTCCACCACCAAGGCAACGCTCGAATGCAGATCCAGTGCATCCGATGTGGCGTGCAAGCCCGCCATTTGGCCGAAAGAAGCACGAACTGGACGCGCCTGTTGTGCGCTGCTTTGCATACGCACTTGTTTGACAGCGGACGGCGCGTTCTTGGCTGACTTGTTGGCTGCTGGCGCTTTGGCTCTTTGCACCGAGCTGTTTGCTGGGGCTTTGTTCTTGGCAGCGACTTTTTGTTTTGAATTGTCCTTGGCCTTGGCGGTTTGACCCTTGTTCGCCGCAGCCGGTTTGTCTTTTTTCTTGGCCGATTTGTCCGAGGTTTTAGAGGCTGTTTGGCCCGATTGGGCATGCGCCGGAAGGGTTGTCAAACCCAGCGACAAGGCCAGTATCAACAACCAAGCGCCCAGCTGAGGCTTGTGACGCATTCTTGGAACATTTGAAAGGAGAGCGGGGTTCAATGGCGCATCCTGTGAGGTCGTTGTGCTGATCAAGCCCTGTAGTGTATACAAATAAAAAAGTCACGCAAGAACAATAACTTGCGTGACTTTATTCAAGCCAAATGGTACTTCAAAAGTACCCAATTAACCTTGAGCTGCTACCCGATCGGCCTTGCTTTGCAGTTTATTCAGCGCGCTCAAATAAGCTTTGGCAGAGGCCACCACAATGTCCGGGTCGGATCCCACGCCATTGACCACTCGGCCACTGTTTTGGAGGCGAACCGTCACTTCCCCTTGGCTTTCTGTCGAACCGCTGATGGCATTGACCGAATAAAGCACCATTTCAGCACCACTCTTGATCTGCGATTCAATCGCTTTGAGTGAGGCGTCGACGGGCCCATTGCCATCGGATTCGCTGCGCACCTCTTTGCCCGCAATGGTGAACACCACCGAAGCGTGGGGCCGCTCGCCGGTCTCACTGTGCTGCGACATGGAGACAAAGCCGTATTGCTCTTTTTCAGCCGTCACGCTCTCGTCGCTGACCAAGGCCAAGATATCTTCGTCAAAGATCTCGCTCTTGCGGTCGGCCAATTCCTTGAACTTGGCAAAAGCATTGTTGATTTCGGTTTCGCTGTCCAAAGTGACACCAAGGTCTTGCAAACGCTGTTTGAACGCGTTGCGGCCGCTGAGCTTGCCCAACACGATCTTGTTGGTGGTCCAGCCCACATCCTCTGCACGCATGATCTCGTAGGTGTCACGCGCCTTGAGCACGCCATCCTGGTGGATGCCGGAGGCATGGGCAAAGGCGTTGGCGCCGACCACCGCCTTGTTGGGCTGCACTACAAAACCGGTGGTCTGGCTGACCATGCGGCTGGCGGCCACGATATGGCTGGTGTCAATGCCGATGTCGAGGCCAAAGTAGTCGCGCCGCGTTTTGACGGCCATGACCACTTCTTCGAGCGAGCAATTGCCCGCACGCTCTCCCAAACCGTTGATGGTGCACTCGACCTGGCGGGCCCCGCCGATCTTCACACCGGCCAGGGAGTTGGCCACCGCCATGCCCAAGTCGTTGTGGCAATGCACCGACCAAATCGCTTTGTCAGAATTGGGAATGCGCTCACGCAAGGTGCGGATGAACTCGCCATACAACTCGGGCACGGCATACCCCACGGTGTCGGGCACATTGATGGTGGTGGCGCCTTCAGCGATCACAGCTTCCAGAATTCGGCACAAAAAGTCCATGTCGCTGCGGTAGCCGTCTTCGGGGCTGAACTCGACATCGCCCACCAAATTGCGCGCAAAGCGCACCGACTGCTTGGCCTGCTCAAACACCTGGTCGGGCGTCATGCGCAGCTTTTTTTCCATGTGCAGGGGCGAGGTGGCAATAAAGGTGTGAATGCGCCCGCTGTTGGCGCCTTTCAGCGCCTCGGCCGCACGCGCGATGTCGCGGTCATTGGCGCGGGACAAAGAACAAATGGTGGAGTCCTTGATCGCGTCGGCGATACTTTTAACGGCCTCAAAATCACCATTGGAGCTGGCGGCAAAACCGGCTTCGATCACGTCCACGCGCAGACGCTCCAGCTGGCGGGCAATGCGCAGCTTCTCGTCACGGGTCATGGAGGCACCGGGCGACTGTTCGCCATCGCGCAAGGTGGTGTCGAAAATAATCAGTTTGTCAGTCATGTTCACTCCTGGTCAAAAAACCGCAAGTCCAAGCAAAAATGCAAAAGGCCCGATGCGGTTGGCATACGGGCCTTTTGGGAAAATGTTT
>CANGZO010000133.1 GCA_947458305.1 Comamonadaceae bacterium | reverse complement strand
GATGTTGCCGTCCAGGCTGATGTAGGCCAAATCGAACTTGGAAGCCTCGACTTCAGCCGGATCTTCTTCGTCCAAATCGCGGTAAGCCACGATTTCGGGGTGACGGAACAAAGCGTTGGAGTCAAAGTTGAACTTCGCGTCCAAAGCCATCACATTGCCTTTGCTGTCGCGGTTCAGTGGGTTGATTTCTACCAAAGACGCGTCAGTGTCCATGTAGCACTGGTAAAGCTTCTTGAAGATGTCCACGGCTTGGGCAGTAGAGTCAGCGGGCATGCCGATGGCGTCCGAGATTTTCTTGGCTTGGGCATCGCCCAGACCTGTCAAAGGATCGATGAACTCGGTGATGATTTTCTCGGGGGTGGAATGGGCCACTTCCTCGATGTCCATGCCGCCTTCGCTCGAAGCGATGAAAGCGATTTTTTGGGTGGCGCGGTCGGTGACCACGGACACGTAATACTCTTTGTTGATGTCAGCGCCGTCTTCGATGTACAGGCGTCGGACTTTTTGACCTTCGGGGCCCGTCTGGTGGGTCTTGAGCTGCATGCCCAGGATTTCGCCAGCGATGCGTTTGACGTCTTCAATGGTCTTGGCCACTTTCACGCCGCCACCCTTGCCACGGCCACCGGCGTGGATCTGGGCCTTGACCACCCAAACTGGGCCGCCGAGTTTTTGAGCGGCTTCAACCGCCTCTTGAACCGTGAAAGCTGGGATGCCGCGGGGTACTGGCACACCGAATTGACGCAAGATTTCCTTGCCTTGGTACTCGTGAATCTTCATGAGGTCTTCTCTCAGAGGGGTGGGTAATTTCGACCGGTCCGCTGGGGCCCTTCATTGCAAGAAAGACCTTCCAACGTGCGCTGGACACTGCAGACAGCGACTGTATCATGCTGCAATGCACCAATCCTGAGTCATGCGTCTTACGTTGACATGACGTTGTGAACTCGATTTACAGTGAAAGTAGTACCCATGGCCAAAATTTTCATCGACGGCGAAGCCGGCACCACCGGTTTGCAGATCCGCGAGCGCTTGGCGCTGATGCCCCAAGTGCAGGTGATGAGCATCGATCCGGCCCGCCGAAAAGACCCCGAAGCCAAGCGCGAGTTGATGGCCGCCGCCGATTTGGTGGTGCTGTGTCTGCATGACGATGCCGCGATCGAGTCGGTGGCCATGGTCGACAGCCTGCCGGGCGCCAAGCCACGCATCGTCGACGCCTCCACAGCGCACCGTTGCCACCCCGATTGGGTGTTCGGCTTTCCAGAGTTGGCTGCCGATCAGGCCGCTGCTGTGCGCCAAGCGCAGCGGGTGGCCAACCCCGGTTGTTACGCCACGGGTGCGATTGCGATTTTGCGGCCTTTGGTCGATGCGGGGCTCATGCCCACAGACTTTCCGGTCTGCCTGCCTTCAGTGAGTGGTTACTCCGGTGGCGGCAGGACCATGATCGAAGACTATGAAGCGGGCAAGGCCCCGCTGTTTGAAGCCTACGCCCTGGGCTTGCAGCACAAACACATTCCGGAAATCATGCGCTACACCGGCCTCACCAGCCGCCCTTTGTTTGTGCCCGCTGTGGGCAATTTCCGCCAAGGCATGTTGGTGCAACTGCCCCTGCACCTGGACACGTTGCCCGGCAAACCGACCGGTGCCGATCTGCACGAGGCCTTGCGCGCACATTACGCACCGAGCCGCGCGGCTGGCGGTTGGGTGAGCGTAGAGCCTGCCACCGACAACCTGAAGCTGGACGCTACGGCCCTCAATGACACGAACAAGCTGGAGATCCGCGTGTTCGCCAACGAGGCCGCCCGCCAGGCGGTGGTGATTGCCCGCTTGGATAACCTGGGCAAAGGCGCCAGCGGTGCGGCGGTGCAGAACATCACCTTGATGTTGGGCCTGTAAAACATCCCCCAGGCCGTTGGGTCCAGAAGGGCTGGCAAGGCCAGTGCTGCGCCGGCCCTTTTTTCGGGCCTTATTTCCAGCGGATCAGCTCGATGTGCACGCTGCCTTTGTCGCTGCTGAAGGTGACGCTGCCTTCTTGCACGGTGGCTTGCAGTTGCATGCTGCGCTCGGCCAATTTGGTCAATTCCTGTGAGCCTTCGGTGGGCACGCGCCAGACTTGCAGTTTGTCCAGGCGGGTGAGCTTGGTCTCGATGCCTTTCCACCAGACTTCGGCTGCGTGGTTGAAGCAATACAACAACACCTCATCGGCCTTTTGACAGGCCTTCATGATCGGCTTGTCTTCGGGTTGACCGACTTCGATCCACAGGCGGGTCTGGCCGGTGAAGTCGCGCAGGCTCACATCCGGGTCATCCGGGTCCGACAGGCCCGCCCCAAAGGCCAGCTTGCCGTCGCCGTTGCACACCGCTTGAAGCTTATAGGCGTTGATGGCCAGCGCCAGCAGGCGGATCATCATGCGCTCGTCGGTCTCGCTGGGGTGACGCGCCAGCGTGAGCTGGTGGTCTTCGTAATAGCTGTGATCGATGTCAGCGATCGACAGGTTGGCTTTGTAGATGGTGGATTTGAGGGCCATGGTGTCAGACGCGCTTGGCCAGCTCGGCCGCTTTGCCGATGTAGCTGCCCGGCGTCATGGCCAGCAGGCGGTCTTTGTCGGCTTGCGGAATCTCCAGCGCAGCGATCAAACCATGCAAGTCTGCAGCCGTCACGGTTTTGCCCCGTGTGGCGTCTTTGAGTTTTTCGTAGGCGCCCTGCACCCCGTAGCGGCGCATCACCGTCTGGATCGGTTCGGCCAGCACTTCCCATGCAACATCCAGGTCGGCGGCCAGAGCCTCTTCGTTCAGCTCCAGCTTGTTCAATCCCGTCATGAGCGAGGCATAGGCCAAGGCGGTGTAACCCAAGCCCACGCCCATGTTGCGCAGCACGGTCGAGTCGGTCAGGTCACGCTGCCAACGGCTGATCGGCAGCTTCTCGCTCAAGTGCTTGAGCACGGCGTTGGCCAGGCCCAGGTTGCCCTCGGCATTTTCAAAGTCGATCGGATTGACTTTGTGCGGCATGGTGGAAGAACCAATTTCACCGGCTTTGAGGCGCTGCTTGAAGTAACCCAGGCTCACATAGCCCCAGATGTCACGCGACAGATCGATCAGGATGGTGTTGCTGCGGGCCACGGCATCGAACAACTCGGCCATGTAGTCGTGGGGCTCGATCTGAATGCTGTAGGGCTGAAAGCACAGGCCCAGTCCCCAAGTATCTGATGTGCTCTCGCCAATCCCGGGGGTCTCCACCACTTGGCGGGCAAAGCCTTCCCAGTCGAAGTCGGGCCAAGCCGACAGGTGAGCGTTGTAGTTGCCCACAGCGCCATTCATTTTGCCCATCAGCTGGACAGCCGCGATTTTGTCGCGGCAGCCATTCAGGCGCATCACCACGTTGGCTATTTCCTTGCCCACCGTGGTGGGGCTGGCGGTCTGCCCGTGTGTGCGGCTGAGCATGGGGACGTCGGCAAAAGCGTGCGCCATTTCGCGCAGTTTCGCGATCAGGCCATCGAGACCCGGCAGGATCACCTCGGCACGGGCCCCCTTGAGCTGCAGCGCGTGACTGGTGTTGTTGATGTCTTCGCTGGTGCAGGCAAAGTGCACGAACTCAGCGGCTTTTTCCAGCTCGGGGCGGTCTTCAAATTTGGATTTGATCCAATATTCAACCGCCTTCACATCGTGGTTGGTGGTCTTTTCAAACGCCTTGATGGCCATGGCGTCTTCTTCGTTGAAGTTTTTGACCAAGCCCGTGAGGTAGCGCCGTGCACCGGGGGTGAGGGGTTTGAATTCGGCAAACCCTGCATCTGACAATGCGATGAACCAGGCAATTTCAACCTGAACCCGCCGGTGCATATAGCCTTGCTCACTCATGAGTGGTCGAAGGGCATTGAGTTTGCTGGCGTAACGACCATCCAGCGGTGAAAGAGCGGAAACAGGGGTGAAATTCATCCTTTGATTGTAATTCCCGCTGCGCCTTGCCCGCCCACCTACCTAATTGGGCCATTGACGCGGGGCTGACAAAGTGTTTCACCTAAAATCTGCCATCGTTCATTGGCAATGCCCCATTTTTTATGAAACTCATCGGCTCCGTCACCAGTCCTTATGTCCGCAAGGTGCGCATTGTTATGGCCGAGAAAAAATTGGATTACCAATTTGTCACCGAAGACGTGTGGTCGGCTCAAACCGTCATCCATGCTTCCAACCCTTTAGGCAAAGTGCCTTGCTTGGTGATGGAGGGCGGTGAAGCGGTATTCGATTCTCGCGTGATCGTGGAGTACCTCGACACTTTGTCCCCTGTGGGCAAGCTGATCCCTGTGGCTGGCCGTGAACGCGCAGAAGTCAAAACTTGGGAGGCCTTGGCCGACGGCTTGCTGGATGCGGCCTTGATGGCGCGCATGGAGGCGGTTTGGACCGGGCGGGAAGATACCCAGCGCAGCCAAGCCTGGATTGACCGCCATTTGGACAAAATCCAGCATGCCTTGAAAGCCATGAGCCAAGGGCTGGGCGACAAAGCATTTTGCTCGGGCATTCACTTGAGCCTGTCGGACATCGCTGTGGGTTGCGCAGTCGCTTATTTGGACTTCCGCTTTCCCCAAATTGACTGGCGCACGCCTTACCCCAACCTGCACAAGCTGTACGACAAGCTGGCGCAGCGTTCCAGTTTCCAGGACACACAGCCCGGCTGATCGGCATTTTGGCGGTCCGCCGCCTGAGCGCACGTGTTAGTGGCTTCTGAAACCGGCCCCTTGTCCGGTGCGCGTCTCTCCCGAGTTGCTGCGCTCTTTATGATGAAAAAGATGGGCTGTAACCGCGCCCATTCACATTGTCATGGGGCAGCGAGCTGCCCGTTCCCAGGAGAGTATTTTGCGCATCGCCACTTTTGTATTCAACAACAAACGCCATGTCGGTCAGGTTTCGGCCGACGGCCTGCAGGTCACGCCCTACGCAGTGACCGAAGCCCAGGCCCACCATGGCGCCCAATGCCTGATCGATGCCATGACGGCTGGTCAGCCCTTGCCTGCTTTGAGTGGTGCTCCTTTGGCCGTGTCCTCGGTCAAGCTGGAATCACCCCTGCCTGTGCCGCGCCGCAACGTCTGGTGCGTGGGCCGCAACTACCATGCGCACGCCAAAGAGCTGCAGGCCTCGGTCTTCAAAGACAGCAATGCCGACACCAAGGCTTGGCCCATCGTATTCACCAAGGTGCCCGAATGCGTAGTCGGCCCGACCGACGACGTGCACCTGCCCGGCGCTGCAGTTTCCGACCAGATTGATTACGAAGCCGAATTGGCGGTGATCATCGGCCAAGGCGGTAAAAACATCAGCCAAGCCGACGCCATGAAGCATGTGTTTGGTTACACCGTGGTCAACGATGTGACCGCGCGCGACGTGCAGATGCGCCACCAGCAGTGGGACATGGGCAAGTCTTTTGACACTTTTTGCCCCATGGGCCCATGGCTGGTCACAGCCGACGAGGTCGATGGCCGCAACACCCGTGTGCGCTGCTGGGTCAATGGTGAGTTGCGCCAAGACGGCCCGACCGAGAACATGATTTTCGACATCCCCACCCTGATCGAGACCATCTCGCGCGGCATCACGCTCTACCCTGGTGACATCATCGCCACAGGCACACCGGCCGGTGTGGGCATGGGCCTGAACCCACCCCGCTACATTGCCAAGGGCGATGTGATCCGCGTCGAGATCGATGGCGTGGGCAGCATCGAAAACCGATTCGTTTGAAACACCTTCAGGAGACAACAATGAAAACAAGACAGTGGCTCAAAGTGGTGATGGCTGCGGCCATCGCCTATTCTGGTCTGCCCGCGATGGCGCAAGCCTATCCGACCAAGCCCATCACCATGGTGGTGCCCTTTCCGCCAGGTGGCGTGGCCGATACCGTGGGTCGCCCTGTGGCTGAAGCCATGTCGCGGCACCTCAAGCAAAGCATCGTGGTCGAAAACAAAGGCGGCGCTGGTGGCGGCATTGGCATGGCCCAAGTGGCCAAGTCCAAAGGCGATGGCTACACGGTCTTGATGTCGCTGTCCTCGTTGGTGGTGTTGCCCGAAGCGGCTCGCATCCTGCAGCAAACCCCGCTGTATGAAACCCGCCAGCTCAAGCCGATTGCGCGTTTCACAGCCGACCCCACGGTGTTGGTGGTGCGTGCCGACAGCCCTTGGAAAACCTATGCCGAGTTCATCGCTTTTGCCAAGACCAATCCGGGTCGTATTTCGTTCGGATCCTCTGGCAACTACGGCACGATGCACGTGCCCATGGAGCAGCTGAAAGCGGCCACGTCTTCGTTCATGTTGCACGTGCCGTACACCGGTGCGGGGCCGGCTGTCTTGTCTTTGTTGGGCGGTCAGATTGAAGCGCTGTCCACGGGGCCTGCCAGCGTGAAGCAGCACATTGCCTCGGGTCGTTTGCGCGCCTTGGCGCACTGGGGTGAAGGTCGCCTGGCCAGCATGCCCGAAGTGCCCAGCCTCAAAGAGTTGGGTGTGCCGATCCAGTACTCGCAATGGTCCGGCATGTTTGTCCCCG
>CANGZO010000132.1 GCA_947458305.1 Comamonadaceae bacterium | reverse complement strand
TATGAACAAAACCAACACATCGTGGACGCAATCGCTGGCCAATTTGGGGCCACGCTTTTTGCCTTTTGCCGACGCCGCCAGTGAGGATTTGCCACTGTCGCGTTTGCTGCGTCTGTCGCTGTTTCAAATCTCTGTGGGCATGGCCATGGTCATGCTCGTGGGCACCCTCAATCGCGTGATGATTGTGGAGCTCAAGGTCCCGGCCATGCTGGTGTCCTTCATGGTGGCGCTGCCCCTGCTCATTGCACCCTTGCGTGCCTTGATTGGTTTTCGCTCTGATAACCACCGCTCCCAGCTGGGTTGGCGGCGGGTGCCCTACATCTGGATGGGCAGCCTGCTGCAATTTGGTGGGTTCTCCATCATGCCTTTTGCCCTCTTGGTCCTGGCCGGTGCTGGACAGTCTAGCCAAGCCCCCGCGTGGGTGGGGCAAGTGGGGGCGGCAGGGGCCTTCCTGTTGGTGGGTCTGGGCATGCACACCGTACAAACCGCTGGTCTGGCGCTGGCCACCGACCTGGCCCCGCCAGAGCGCCAGCCGCAAGTGGTGGGCCTGATGTATGTCATGCAGCTGATCGGCATGATTGGCAGCGCCTTGATGCTGGGCTATTTGCTGCACGACTACAGCCCTGGTCAACTGATTCGTGTGGTTCAGGCCGTGGCCGTGACCACACTGGTCCTGAATGTGATCGCGCTTTGGAAGCAAGAGCCGCGCAGCCGACTGCGCAAACCGGGCACACCCATCGAACACACTTTTGCGCAAGCCTGGCAACTGTTTTGCCAAGGCCCCAACACCGTGCGGCGTTTGTTGGCTGTGGGCTTGGGCACCATGGCCTTCACCATGGAAGACGTCTTGCTCGAACCCTATGGCGGCGAAATTTTGCACATGAGCGTGTCCAGCACCACCATGCTGTCGGCTACTTTGGCCTTGGGTGGTTTGCTGGGCTTTGCTTGGGCTTCACGCGTGCTGGGACGAGGGGGCGACGCCTACCGCATGTCCGGCTGGGGCACATGGATCGGCTTGCCGGCTTTTGCGGCCGTCATGGCCTCTGCCCCGCTGGCGTCGCCAACTGTATTTGTGTTGGGCATCTTCTTGATTGGCTTGGGTGGCGGCTTGTTCGCCCACGGTACCTTGACGGCCAGCATGCAGTTGGCGCCGCCCGGTCAGGTCGGCTTGGCCATGGGTGCGTGGGGCGCTGTTCAAGCCACAGCCGCTGGCGTGGGCATGGCATTGGGCGGTATCGTGCGCGACACCGTGGCCATGGTCAGCAGCCCGGTCATGGGTTACTCGGCGGTGTACCTGATCGAAATCTTGTTGCTTGCGCTGACCTTGTGGGCTATGGGACCTTTGATGCGCTCTGCTGTGCGGCCCCAAACCAACTCTGCATAATCAACGAATTCTCAACCCCTCACCCCGACCCACCACCCAAGGACTTACCATGGAAATCAAACACATCCTCATCATCATGTTCGTGGTTTTCTGCCTGTTCATGCTGGCCAATTGGTTCAATCGCCCACGCAAGTGAACTTCAGGCAGGACGGGTCAAAGCCCATGAAAAAAGCCACCGTGAGGTGGCTTTTTTGTGGGCGACTGATGTTGATCAGTTGCGTGTGTCGCGGTAACCGCTGCCGTAGCCGGTGGTCGGCTCTTTGGGCTTGGAGATGTTCACCACGATCGAGCGACCGCTCACCGACATGCCGTTCAGGCCAGTGATGGCGGCTTGGGCTTCTTCGGCGCTGGACATTTCCACAAAGGCAAAACCTTTGGAGCGGCCGGTGTCGCGGTCCATCATGACTTTGGCCGACAACACGCCGCCAAATTCAGAAAAGTTTTGACGCAAGCTGGCGTCGTCGATGGTGTAGGGCAAGTTGCCCACGTAAATTTTGCTGCTCATGTGAGAGCCTTTCAGAGAGGTGGCGTGGCAGCTTCAAAACGAAGCCGACATGCAGGGAAAAGCGGATTCTTGGCAGATGCCCAGAAGCCGCAGGGAAACGCGCCAGGGGCTGTGATGCCTCAGCGCATTTGTTCGGGGCTGGGGCTGTCTTGCAGCCGGTCGCGGTTGGTCATCGGGGAAATCAAAATCAATCGGGTCGCCAACCATCCAGGGGCTTGCGCAGAGCTGTGAGAAAAATGCCATGGCCTGCAGCTCAACAGGACACGGTGTTCGAAGTCAATCGATGCCCATGCAGACGCCTGGTGAGCCATCTGCGTTTGTTCATGTGGGTTTCGCAGAACAAGCCGAAATTATATTTCCAATTGAAATATAAGTAAATTTTTTTATTTCCATCCGTTTTAAAGAGCTCAAAGCCCGTTCACAACGTGGCGCATCAACAAGAGCGACAGCACCCACATGGTCACGCCGATCAGCGCGTCCAGCACTTGCCAGGCGTGCGGCCGCGCAAACCAGGGGGCCAGCCAACGCGCTCCAAAGCCCAAGGCGCTGAACCACAACAAGCTGGCCGCACTGGCCCCGGCCGCAAACCAGCCTTGCAGGGGCGCGGGCTGCTGCGCGCCAATGCTGCCCACCAAGAGCACCGTGTCCAGATACACATGCGGGTTGAGCAGGGTGAACGCCGCCGCTTGCGCCAGCGCCGCTCCTCGGCTCAGACTTTGCCCTGACTCAGTCACATCCAGCGCGCTGGCTTGGCGCGCCCGCTGCAGAGCCCGCCAGCCATACACGGCCAAAAACGCCGCCCCACCCAAAGCCAAAGCCCGCGACAGCGCAGGCCTGTCACCCAGGGCTTGTGCCATGCCCAGCACGCCCGCCGTGATCAGCACCGCGTCGGCTACCGCACAAAAAGCCACCACGCTGCCCACATGCTCGCGGCGCAGACCCTGGCGCAACACAAAAGCGTTTTGCGCCCCAATGGCCACGATCAGGCCCAAGCTCAAAAACAGGCCTTGGGCAAAGACGGGGCCCACGCCGAAAAGGGTGTCGTTGAAGTTCATGGGCCGGGAGCTTGTCAGCCTTTGTCGATTAAGACAAACTGTCTTTCATTAATCAGCTTTAGAAAAACTAATTTCATGCTCGACTATTTCTCATTGGCCGCACTGGCCGCTGTGGTTCGTGAGGGCAGCTTTGAACGTGCTGCTCGCGCACTGCATGTCACGCCCTCGGCGGTGTCTCAACGCATTCGGCTGCTCGAAGAGCGCGTGGGCTGCGCCTTGGTGGTACGCGGCCAGCCCTGCCAGCCCACCGACACCGGGCGTCGCCTGTGCCAGCACATGGACCGGGTGCGCTTGCTGGAACAGGAGTTACAAGGCAGCTTGCCCGCCCTGGCCCCTGAGGGCGTGACACGCGTGGCCCTGCCCATTGCGGTCAATGCCGACAGCCTGGCCACCTGGCTGGCACCGGCCTTGTCGGCCTTTGCCGCCGAGGCCCCGGTGCTGATGGATGTGGCGGTGGACAACGAAGACCACACCACGGGTTGGCTGCGCAGTGGGGCCGTGCTGGCGGCTGTGACCGCTACGGCCAGACCCGCCACCGGTTGCAACAGTCGCCCACTGGGCGCCATGCGCTACCTGGCTGCAGCCAGCCCGGCTTATGTGGCGCGTTATTTTCCCGACGGCGTGACGGCCGGACGCTTGTCCGAGGCGCCCAGCCTGGTGTTCAACCCGCAAGACGATTTGCAAGCGCGCTGGGTGAGGCGCTTGTGCCACCGGCATGTGGAGCTGCCCCGGCACAGCTTGCCCTCCACGCAAGCCTTCATCACCGCCGGTCTGGCTGGCATGGGCTGGGGCATGCACCCCGAAACCTTGATCGCGCCGCACCTGAAGCTCGGCTCGCTGGTTGAGCTGGTGCCACAAACGCCGCTGGATGTGCCGCTGTATTGGCAAGAAACCCGCGCTGCCTCGGCCCTGCTCGATGGCCTGAGCCGTGCGGTGGTGCAGGCGGCGCGGGGGAGTTTGATTTGACGGTGCAAGCGAGAAGCCATTCAACGGATGTGCGCGATCTCGTCCATGCCCATGTCGCGGTGATGGCTCATCGGATGACAGCGCCTGTGCTGTTGTTCACACCGCATCTCTTGTTGCAATGGCCTTGAACGCATCGGGCATGCCCTGCCATTGCGCGAAAAATCCGTCTTGGGTGTGGGGCGCTGGGGGTGAAGCTTGGCTGAGCATGACTTCCAAGCCCGCCAGGGCACTGTCAATCAAGGGCAGTGGGACGTGCGGTTGTAAAAGTTGCGCGTAGCCTGCCAAGCCTGCGCCGCCCAGGATGATGGCGGCCACACCTGACTGAGCTGCTTGCTGGCAAGCCTGAGTCAAGCAGCGAATCGCCATGTCAGGATCGGCCTGGAGTGCCGCTCCGGTGGGCGCCACGGTCTCAATGTGCCGCAGTTGTGCCCCAAAGCCCAGGCTGCCAGCCAAACGGTGCAGCATGGGTTTCCAACGCTCCCCGCCGGTGACGATGGCAAACGGGCCGTGCGATGCGGCCTGAATGAAAGAGGCCTCGGCCAGGCCAGTCACAGGGCATCCACTGACTTCGCGCAGCGCGAACAAACCGGGGTCGCCAAAGCAGCCAATCAACACGCCATCGAGCGGACCGGATGCGGCGCTTTGTTGCGCTACCCAGGCATCCAGGCAAGCATGTGCAGCCACTGCGTGGCTGGCCTCGCAGGCGATGTACTGCGCGCCAAAGCGGGCGGTTCGCACATCCAGTTGCACATCACGGGGCAATAAAGGGCGCAAAACATCTTGCAGACGCTGGGTGGTCAAGGCATTGGTGTTGGGGTTGATCAGCAAATAGCGGCGCTGTGCTGTGGTGTCCATGATTCATATTCCTTTTCGGTGCATGTGCTCAGGGTTGGTGGACGTTTTGAATGGCGTCAGCAAAGGCTCTGGATCAAACAACTCGTCATGTCTGAAGTCCTTATGCAAGGGGTACGGGACCGATGAATGATGGGTCATGGTGCTGGCGTTTGGATGGTGACAACTGGATGTATTGCATACAAAGAAAACACCAAATTGGGGTGAGACTCCATAGGTGCAAACCAGAATGGTGCCAGAAAACACCATTTTTGTGCCTGTTTCTCAAGGCTAAATTGACTTCTTTAAGCCTTGACTTCTTTCGACAGAGAGATGATTTGAGGACCATAACGGGCACGGTGATTGCATACAAAAAGTGCTTGCCAGACTTTTCAAGCTTATGTTAGCTTAGGGAACCGATCTGTTGGTTCCTTAGGTCTGGTGCTCAATTTTTCAACGCACTTTTTTCTGGAGTCTTGATGATGAAGCGGTCTATCCTTTCCACTCGTTTGCCCACATCTTGGGCGTTCACCATGGCTGTCGGGATGGGGCTCAGCGCCATCTCCATGGCCGTTCAGGCGCAAGAAAAAGTCTTGCGCATTGCCATGACGGCTGCGGACATTCCCCGAACGCTGGGGCAGCCTGACCAAGGCTTTGAGGGCAACCGGTTCACCGGCATCCCGATGTACGACGCCTTGACCCACTGGGACTTGTCCAAAGCAGATGCGCCCAGTGTGGTCGGACCTGGTTTGGCCACTTCCTGGACCGTGGGCGCGACCGATAAAACCAAATGGACCTTCAAACTGCGCCCTGGCGTCAAGTTTCACGATGGCTCGGCGGTCAATGCCGATGCGATTGTTTGGAACGTGCGCAAGGTCTTGGACAAAGACGCGGTCCACTTTGATGCCAGCCAGGTGGGCGTGACCGCTTCGCGCATGCCCACACTGCGCAGCGCCCGAAAGATCGATGATCTGACGGTGGAGTTGACCACGAGCGAGCCCGATGCTTTCTTGCCCATCAATTTGACCAATTTGTTCATTGCTTCCCCCAGCCATTGGCAAAAGAAATTTGATGCTGCTGCGGGTGCCACACCTGCTGACAAATCCAGGGCAGCCTGGACTGCATTTGCCGCAGACGCCTCCGGTTCCGGCCCCTTCAAGATGGCCCGATTCGTGCCGCGTGAGCGCTTGGAGATGGTGGCCAACAAAACCTATTGGGATCCCAAGCGCATGCCCAAGGTCGACCGCGTGGTGCTGGTCCCCATTCCTGAGGCCAATGCCCGCACCGCTGCTTTGCTCGGTGGCCAAGTGGACTGGATTGAGGCGCCCGCTCCCGATGCCATGCCGCAAATTCGCCAGCGTGGTTTCAGGATTGAAAGCAATGCCCAGCCCCATGTCTGGCCTTGGCAGTTGTCATTTGCCGAAGGCTCTCCTTGGTTGGACAGACGGGTACGCCACGCGGCCAACTTGTGTGTCGACCGGGAAGGTCTGAAAACCCTTTTGGGCGGCATGATGGCGGCCCCCAAAGGCACCGTGCCTCCGGGCCACCCTTGGTGGGGCAACCCCAAATTTGACATCAAGTACGACGTGAATGCGGCCAAGGCCTTGATGACCCAAGCGGGCCACAGCGCCGCCAAACCCCTCAAGGTCAAGGTGCAAATTTCGGCATCGGGTTCAGGCCAGATGCAGCCATTGCCCATGAACGAGTTTGTTCAGCAGTCGCTCAAACAGTGCTTCTTTGATGTGCAGTTTGACGTGATCGAGTGGAACACTTTGTTCACCAACTGGCGTCGTGGTGCCAAAGACCCGACGGCCAACGGTG
>CANGZO010000131.1 GCA_947458305.1 Comamonadaceae bacterium | reverse complement strand
GCGTGAATGGGTTGCGCAAATGCCCAAGAAAGCCGCGTGAGGGAGAACAACATGACGACACAAAATTTGCTGGTGGAACTGTTTGTGGAAGAGCTGCCGCCCAAGGCGCTCAACAAGTTGGGTGCGGCGTTTTCGGGCGTGCTGGCTGAACAACTCAAGGCCCAAGGCCTGGCCGCTGCCGACGCGGTGGTCACTGCTTTTGCATCGCCCCGCCGATTGGCTGCGCATGTAACCGCCGTGTCCGCACAAGCGGCCGACAAAGCCGTGCAGCAAAAACTGATGCCTGTGGCTGTGGGCTTGGACGCAGCGGGCAATGCCACGCCCGCCTTGCTGAAAAAACTGCAAGCCCTGGGCGCAGACGTGAGCGCTCCGGCCGCTGCTGTGGCCGCGCTCAAGCGCGCGCCAGACGGCAAAGCAGAAGCCCTGTTCTACGACAGCGTGGTCAAAGGCGCATCGCTGCAGGCGGGCCTGCAAAAAGCTTTGGAAGAAGCGCTGGCCAAGCTGCCCATCCCCAAGGTCATGCAGTACCAGCTGGAAACCGATTGCGATTTGCCGGGCTGGAGCAGCGTGAACTTTGTGCGCCCCGCGCACAGCCTGATCGCCCTGCATGGCAGCGCTGTGGTGCCGGTCAAGGCGCTGGGCCTGACAGCGGGCAACCGCACCCAAGGCCACCGCTTTGAGGCCCAAGTCTCGCCCGTGGTCTTGCAGCATGCTGACCAATACGCCGAGACCTTGAAGAACGACGGTTCGGTCATCGCCAGTTTTGCTGAGCGCCGGGCCGAGATCGTGCGCCAACTGCAAGCGGCGGCTGCCAAGGTGGGTGGTGGTTGCCAACCGATTGAGGATGACGCGCTGCTGGACGAAGTGACCGCCCTGGTCGAGCGCCCGAACGTGCTGACTTGCCAGTTTGAGACCGAGTTCTTGGGCGTGCCGCAGGAGTGCCTGATCCTCACGATGAAGGCCAACCAGAAATACTTCCCCTTGATCGATGCATCGGGCAAGCTGACGAATCGTTTTTTGGTGGTGAGCAACATCACCCCCGACGACGCCTCCTTGGTGATCGGTGGCAACGAGCGCGTGGTGCGTCCGCGCTTGGCCGATGCCAAATTCTTCTTCGACCAGGACCGCAAAAAGACGCTCGAATCGCGCGTCGAAGGCCTGTCCAAAGTGGTTTACCACAACAAGCTGGGCACGCAAGGCGAGCGCATGGCGCGCGTTTGCGCCATCGCCAAAGCCATTGGCCAGCAACTGGGCGGTGACCTGCTGGCCAAGCAAGCCGAGCAGGCTGCCCGCTTGGCCAAGACCGATTTGCTGACCGACATGGTCGGCGAGTTCCCCGAGTTGCAGGGCATCATGGGCGGCTACTACGCCCGCCACGATGGTTTGAGCAGCGATGTGGCCGAGGCCATTGAAGACCATTACAAACCGCGTTTTGCGGGCGATGAATTGCCCCGCAACAACGTAGGTCTGGTGGTGGCGCTGGCCGACAAGCTCGAAACTTTGGTGGGTATGTTCGGCATTGGCAATGTGCCCACGGGCGACAAAGACCCGTTTGCGCTGCGCCGCCATGCTTTGGGCGTGATCCGCATGCTGGTCGAAAAAGACGTCGCACTGGGCTTGCCCGAATTGCTGGCGTTGTCTGCCCCCGTGTTCGGCGACAAGATCACAGGCGGTGCAGGCGCCTTGATCGATTTCATCTACGACCGCCTGTCTGGCAGCCTGCGCGAGCAAGGCTTCAGCGCGCAAGAGGTCGATGCCGTCATGGCCTTGCGTCCCGCCCGTCTGGGTCAGGTCAACCTGTGCCTCTCTGCTGTGCGCGCGTTTGCTGCGCTGCCCGAAAGCCCCGCTTTGGCGGCTGCCAACAAGCGCATCGGCAACATCCTGAAAAAAGCCGGTGAGGTGGACGCCCACGTCAACCCCGCTTTGCTGCAGGAAGAGGCCGAAAAAGGCCTGTACGCCGCCATGCAAAAGTTGTTGCCCGAATCCGAGGCGCTGTTCTTGGCGGGCGACTACACCGCCAGCCTGCAAACCTTGGCCGCGCTGCGCGCCCCGGTGGATGCTTTCTTTGACGATGTGATGGTCAATGCCGAAGAAATGGACCTGCGCCTGAACCGTCAGGGCCTGCTCAAGTCGCTGCATGTGGCCATGAACCGCGTGGCCGATTTGTCGCGCCTGGCCGCCTGAACTGAAAGCGTCCATGCACACCAAGCTCGTCATTTTGGACCGCGATGGCACCATCAACCGGGCCAGTGAAGAGTTCGTCAAGTCGCCCGAAGAGTGGCGCCCCCTGCCTGGTGCGTTGGAGGCGATCAGCCGCCTGAACCACGCCGGGTTTCATGTGGTGTTGGCCACCAACCAGTCGGGCTTGGGGCGTGGGCTTTTTGACATGGCCGCGCTCAATGCGGTGCATGCTTTCATGCTCAAGTCTCTGGCCGCTCTGGGTGGCCGTATCGACGCGATTTTTTATTGCCCCCACGCGGCAGACGAAGGCTGCACCTGCCGCAAGCCTGCACCAGGTTTGTTGTACCAAATTCAAGAGCGCTATGGCATCGCCCTGAAGGGCGTGCCCTATGTGGGCGACAGGCTGCGTGACATGCAGGCGGCGCAGGCAGCGGGTTGTGCGCCGCATTGGGTGCTGAGCGGACGCCACCCCCGAGGGGATGTCAACAGTTTGCCAGCAGGGTTCCCGCCCGATACCCAAGTCCACGCCGACTTGGCAGCCTTTGTCGACCATTTTTTGGTGCAGTCTGCGACGCTTCGGAACAGCACGACCCCGACTGTCCATCCTTGAAATCTACAAAACCGCCTTCTGCATGAACTTCATTCGCTCACTCGTCCATGTGCTTTGGATGGCCATCACGGTGGTGCCTTGGGCACTGTTTGTCGTGGTGGTTTCTTACTTTGTCAGCAGCACGCGCTTGTACTGGATCTGCGTTGGCTGGCTGCGCTTGGCTGTCAACAGTGGCACCTGGATTTTGGGCATTGAAAACCGTATTCAGGGCATGGAGAATTTGCCTTTGGGCAGCAAGGACCCTGCGGTGTTGCTGGTCAAGCACCAGTCCACCTGGGAGACTTTTGTGATGCCGGTCATCATGCCGCACCCGCTGGCTTATGTGTTCAAGAAAGAACTGCTGCATGTGCCGTTCTTTGGCTGGGCCATGGGCCGCTTGGACATGATCCACATCGACCGCAAGCAGCGCTCGCGCGCCTTTGCCAAGGTGGTGCAGCAGGGACGTCGTCTCATGGAAGATGGTGTGTGGGTCATCATGTTTCCCGAAGGCACGCGCATCCCACGTGGTCAAAAGGGCGAGTACAAAAGCGGTGGTGCCCGCCTGGCGATTGCAGCGGGTGTGCCCGTCATTCCGATTGCGGTCACTTCAGCGCGTTGCTGGCCGACCAAAGCGTTTGTCAAATCACCGGGTGTGGTGGACATCTCGATTGGCCACGCCATACCCAGCGAAGGCCGCAGCGCCGATGAGTTGATGCTCGAAGTCGAGACCTGGATCGAATCCGAGATGCACCGGCTGGACCCTGAGACTTACCCATCGGTGGCCGGGAACTGATCTTTGAAGAGGCAAGTCATGCGAGCGCCTTTGCAGTTTGTGCTCGATTTCTTCACCGGGGGAGACCCGGTGGTGCCCACCTCGGCGTCAACACCGACGCAAGCCTCCAATCCATCACCAACCCTTGCACCGGCTCCGGCTGCAGATGCTACTCCCCGTTTGCCCACCTCGGTCCCCGATGCAGCGCTGCCCCCTGCCGCGGGTTTTGTCCATCCTGCCGCCAATCGCCATGCACAGCTGCAAGGCGTGTCGGTGTCATTTCGGTTTGAGCGTTCGCGCCGCAAAAGCATTGGCTTTTTGGTGGGGGCCGATGGCCTGGTGGTGCGCGCCCCCAACTGGGTCACGTTGCGCGAGGTGGATGCCGCTGTGCAAGAGAAAAGCGCTTGGATTGTGGCCAAACTGCAGCAGTTCAAAGAGCGGCAAACCGAGCAGTTTCAAAAAGCCATAGAGTGGCGACACGGCGCCGAGGTGCCTTTTTTAGGGCGTACGGTGCAGTTGTGTGTGCTCGAGCGCGGCGTGGGCCGGGTGCTGGGGCAAGACCTTTCGCTTGACCAAGTGCTGCCGGTCACGGTGCCGCCCGGCGCCTCGGTCACGCAGGTGCGCGACGCCGCGCAGGTGTGGCTCAAGAAGCAAGCCAAGGCCTTGTTTGAACAGCGTCTGCACCACTTTGCGCCCTTGCTGGGCGTGCGTTGGCAAAAGCTCAGTTTGTCGAGCGCTAGCACGCGCTGGGGCAGCGCCCGCAACGATGGGCACATCCGGCTGAACTGGCGGCTGATCCACCTGCCCATCAGCCAAATCGACTATGTGGTGGTGCACGAGTTGGCCCACCTGCGCGAGATGAACCACAGCCCTCGCTTTTGGGAAACCGTGGGTGAGGTCATGCCCGATTACGCGCAGCGACGCAAAGCCTTGCGTCAATCTCCAGTGGGCTTGGCCGATGACTGAGATTGACGTGCTTTGAACCGGTAAATGCCGGTGGCATCTTGTTCGCGCGAGAGCCGGCCATCCAGCCAAAGCAGGTTCATGTGGGCCACGGCTTCGCCCATGGCAAAAGTGGTTTGGTGCACGTCCAGCGGACGTTTGAAGATCAAGGGCAGTGCGTCGTGCGCGCACAAGGCTTGTGCGCTGCAAGCAAGCACCAATTCGTCCAAGCGCTCTGCATGGTGGCTGCGCAGCTGAGCAATGCGGGCGGCGGCCCCCTGAAAAGGGCGTCCATGCGAGGGCAAGACCAAGGTCTCGTCACCCAGGTGCTGCATCTTGCTCAATGAGTCCAAAAAATGCTGCAAGGGGTTGCCATCGGGTTCCATCGCGTACACGCTGACATTGGTGGAAATCGAGGGCAGCAGCATGTCGCCGCTGATCAGCAGCTGGTTCTTTGCATCGTGCAAGGCCATGTGTTCGGGTGAATGTCCATAGCCGCTGATGCATTGCCAAAGGCGATCGCCAATGCGCACTTGTGCGCCCGCCATCAAGCGCACATAAGCCCGTGGCACCTTGGGCACCATGCTGGGGTAATAACCCACACGCGACCTGACCACCGCCAGATCTTCGGCTTTGTTCCAGCCGTGAGCAGCAAAAAACTGCACCGTCGGGTCGCCACCAAAATTGGACAATCCGCTGCAAGCGAGCAGCGCCGACTGGTATTCGCTGGTGCTCATCCACAAAGGCGCTTGCCAGCGCTCGCACAGCCAATGGGCCAGACCCATGTGGTCAGGGTGCATGTGGGTTGCCAGCACGCGCAAGATGGGCAGCCCTTGCAGCACGTTTTGTTCGATTTGCTCCCAGGCCTGGCGGGTCGCAGGGTTGTCGATGCCGCAGTCCACCGCCGTCCAGCCTTCTTGCATCACGCCAGATTGGGTGGGGTGGGGCAGGCGGTCGCGCAACAGCCACAGGTTGATGTGGTTCAAGGCGAAGGGCAGACCCATGCGCAGCCAAAACACACCGGGGGCCACTTCAAGGGCCGAGCCCAGGTCTGGCAGCCGTTCTTGCAGTGGGTAATGCAATCCTGAGCGCGGCGGTACTTGGCTGCTGCCTTGGGCCACAACCGGTGGGGCCAGAGAGTCTGTGGGCAATGAGGTCATGGCGGCAGAGGTTTGGGTTAGCATTCGAGCTTTGACGTTGACGTTAACGTCAAACATGCATTCCATTCTAGGGGGCAGCTTTTCATCAGCCTGTCCCACTTGCGCAAGCTCAGGGGACCTATGCCATGGCGAACACATACACCATCAGTGATTTGGCTCAAGAATTTGACCTGACCACCCGCGCCATCCGGTTTTACGAAGACATGGGCTTGCTTGAACCCGAGCGCTCCGGCCCGGGGGGGCGCAACCGGGTCTATTCGGCGCGCGACCGCACCCGACTCAAACTGACTTTGCGGGCCAAGCGCCTGGGGCTGTCGCTCAATGAGGCCAAAGACCTGATCGACATGTACGACAGCCCACGGGATACGGTACCTCAGCTGAAGAAGTTTTTGGTGGTTTTGGCGGAGCACCGGCAACAACTGGAGTCGCAGTTGTCTGACCTGGAGGCGACCTTGGACGAGGTCAAAACCCATGAAAAAGAAACCCGCAATCTCTTGGTCAAAGCCACCAAAAATGGCAAACCGGCCTGAGCCTGTCGTTGAATGGCGGTGGCTTTTTAGATTGACGTTGACGTAAACGTCAATTACAGTGATGGTCTGTGATTCAACCTTGGATGTGATGTGACCTCTGCCATTTCTCCCCACGAGCGCGTTGCCCAAAGCCTGGCTCGCCAAGGCATGATGAACCACTTGGGCGTTCGCTTGTTGTCGGCCACCGAGGGCCAGGTGGAGTTGGCTTTGCCCTACAGTGACAAAGTGACCCAGCAGTTGGGTGGTTTTCATGGCGGGGCCATGGGCGCCTTGGCCGACATCGCGGGCGGTTACGCCGCATTGACGGTCGCGCCCGAAGGCATGGAGGTCACCACGGTGGAGTACAAAATCAACTTTCTCGCCAGCTTTCAGGGCGGCGAAATTCGCGCCATCGGCCGCGTCACCAAGGCGGGCAAACGCATCATCGTGACCACGGCCGAGTTGGT
>CANGZO010000130.1 GCA_947458305.1 Comamonadaceae bacterium | reverse complement strand
CGGCCACCTGGGTCATCCACGGACCCGCCCACAGGGTTTGAATGGCCACCATGCCGCCATAGCTGAAGAACCCGATGGGCGCCATGCGCCAGAAATAGGCGCTGCGCCAGATCTCGCGGTAGCTGCCGTCGTCATCGGCGGGGGCTTTCGGGGTGTCGGCTGTGGGCGTGGCCTTTTGCCAAACCGGCACCAGCAGGGCAATCAGCAGCATGGCGATGGCGATCATCACGCCCAGCATGACAAACAGCGCACGCCATCCCCAGATGGGCATGAGCCACTGCACCGGCAAAGTAGCGGCCAACATGCCCAAAGAACCGGTCATCAGCATCCAGGAGTTGGTGCGCAGCTGAGTGTTGGCGTCAAACCAGCGGCGGTAACCGGTCAATGGTGCCATCAGGCAGGCACTCACGCCCATGCCGCACAACACGCGCGCGGCCAACAGGCCATGAAAGCTGTCGGCCCAAGAAAAAGCCAAACAGCCCAGTACCGCAAAACTCAAGAAAGCCAAGATGACTTTTTTGGGGCCGTGTCGGTCCAACCAGCGCCCCAAGGGCAGCTGAGTCAACGAAAAGCCCAAAAAGTACCCCCCCGCCAACAGGCCGAGGTCTTGCGCACTCAGACTGAACTCGGCGGTGAGGGTGGGCGACAAGGTGGCGGTGATGGCCCGCACCAAGGCCGAAAAAAAGTAAGCCAGGGCAAAAGCCAGAAACACCACCACCGCCATGCGGCGTGGCAAATGGTCTGGGTGCGGCATAGCGGGTGTGGTCAACGTGGCAGCGCTCATGGCTTGATGCTTTCAAACAAGGTGTTGGCCATCTCGGGCTGGATTTTGCGGTCATACACCACGGCGTGGACCACGCGGACCCGGTCGCCTTCGGTCACGGCGCCCCACACGGCATCCATCGCCACGGGCTCGCCATTGCTTTTGAGCCCCTTGGCTTGCACCCTTTGTGACGATGTGAGCGGCAGGTGGCCTGGGCGGTGCCAAGTTTGGGGTTGGCGGTCTGTGCCTGTTGAGGACACGCGGGCGTTGTCCAGCGTGGCCTTTTGCCAGCCTAACAACACGGCAGTGGCATCGGAGCCGACGGGCAAGGAAGCGGTCATGACGGCCACCATGGCGGTCTGGCTTTCGCAGCCGGCAACCTGCAAGTCCACCGGCACGCCCCCCAGGGGCACCGCACGGGTGGTGCGGTCGGGCTTACAGGGCAGCTGCGCCTTGAGGGCGCTGCCTTCAAAAGCGATGTCTCGCCAGTTCTGCGCAGGCGTGCAGGCGCTCAATATCCAGGTCAATGCCAAGGAGGCCGCCCAGGCCGATGAATGTTTTCGCATGGGGTGATTATCCTGATCAGCGGGGGCATCGGCTTTTGGTGACAATGTCAGCCATGAATTCACTCGATGGCATCCGCGTTCTCGACCTCTCCCGCGTCCTCGCGGGCCCTTGGTGCACCCAGACTTTGGCCGACTTGGGGGCCGATGTGATCAAGATCGAGCGCCCCGGCTCAGGCGATGACACCCGCACCTGGGGCCCTCCGTTTTTGAAAGATTCACAAGGCCAGAACACGGCCGAAGCGGCTTATTACCTGGGCGCCAACCGCAACAAGCGTTCGGTGACCTGTGACATCGCTCAGCCCGAGGGGCAAGCCCTGATCCGCGAACTGGTGCGCCATTGCGATGTGTTTGTAGAAAACTTCAAGGTGGGCGACATGGCCCGGTATGGTTTGGACTATGCCAGCATGAGCGCCTTGAACCCCAAGTTGGTGTATTGCAGTGTGACCGGGTTTGGCCAGACCGGGCCCTACAGCGAACGGGCAGGTTATGACTATGCGGTGCAAGGCATCGGTGGCCTGATGAGCGTCACGGGTGAACGAGACGATCTGGGTGGTGGTCCCCAAAAAGTGGGGGTTGCGGTGGCCGATTTGTTCACCGGCATGTATGCCACCGTGGCCATCTTGGCGGCCCTGCGGCACGCCGAAAGCACAGGCCAAGGCCAACACGTGGACATGGCCTTGCTCGACACCCAGGTGGCCATGCTGGCCAATTTGGGTTCCAACTACTTGGTCAGTGGCAAAGTGCCGGGCCGGGCTGGCAATGCGCACCAAAACATCGTGCCCTACCAGGTGTTTGAAGTGATGCCGCCCGCCGATGCGGCACCAGGCACTCGGGATCACCTGATCTTGGCCGTGGGCAACGACGGTCAGTTTGCCAAGTTTTGCGCGGTGGCGGGCGTTCCAGATTTGGCCAAAGACCCGCGCTATGCCCTGAACACTGAGCGCGTGCGACACCGCGATGTGTTGGTGCCCTTGCTCGAGGGCATCATGAAAACCCGCACCAAAGCCGATTGGCTGGCGGCACTGGAAGCGGCCAAAGTGCCCTGCGGTGCCATCAACACTTTGGGAGAGGTGTTTGTCGACCCGCAAATCCAGGCCCGTGGCATGGTGCAAACATGGCAACACCCCGTCAAGGCCGACCTGCAGTTGGTGGCAAGCCCCATCAAGATGAGCCTGACACCTGTACGCCAAGACTTGCCGCCGCCCATGTTGGGGCAGCACACCGCAGAAGTGCTGAGCGAGGTTTTGGGTTGGGACGCTGAACGACAAGGTGCGCTGCGCGGCAAAGGGGTGATTTGATGGCTCACTTTTTGTTGGTGCATGGCGCTTGGCACGGGGCTTGGTGTTGGCAACGTGTCTTGCCCGGCCTGATGGCTGCTGGACACCGCGCCCATGCTGTCACCCTGACCGGAGTGGGTGAGCGGGCACACCTGTTGCACCCCCATATCGACTTGGAAACTCACATCACAGACGTGATGGCGGCCATGGACGCCGAAGAACTGCATGACGTGATCTTGGTGGTGCATTCATATGCCGGCATGTTGGGTACCGCCGTTGCAGACCGCAGACCTGATCGTTTGCGCCATCTGGTGTACCTGGATGCGGTGTTGCCCAAACCCGGCGAAAGCTGGAGCAGCACGCATGCCAGCGCCACGCGCAATGCTCGATTGGCTGCAGCGCAAGCCGATCCTTTGAATGCATTTCCGGCACCCGACCCTTCAGTGTTTGGTCTGAGTGATGAAGACCACGCCTGGGTTTCAAGGCGTCAAACACCACACCCGGGTGGCCCTTACACCCAAGTGCTGGCGTTTGATCCACAGCGTGTCGGCAGCGTACCGCGCACCTTCATCAACTGCACGTCACCCACTTTAGGGACCATCGATGTCAGCCGCCAGCGCATGGTCGACCCCAAGTTTTGGGATGGCGCTTGGCTGCCGGGCTCTCGTGTGGTGAACATGGCCACCGGTCACGACCCCATGGTGAGCGATCCGGAAGGCCTTTTAGCGCACCTGTTGTCGGTGGTTTGAATGTCGATGCGCACATCGAACGGTTTAAACTTTCAGCCATGAAAACGAACAGTTTGCCCTTTGTGAATCTGCGGCCTTTGTGGCATCGCTTGCTCAATGGTGTGGGTGCACTGGGGCTGAGCTGGCTACTTTTGGGATGTGCCGCAGAACAAGCCCCTGAGTCTTCTTTTGTGCTGCTGGACGGCTCTACCCTGAGTTCGCAGCAGTTGAAGGGTCAAGTGGCTTTGATCAACTTTTGGGCCACCAGCTGCACCTCCTGTGTGGCCGAAATGCCCGATTTGATGGCGACACACGAAAAATTCAAAGCACGTGGCTTTGACACGGTGGCCGTGGCCATGAGCTATGACCCACCGAGCTATGTGGTGAACTTTGCGCAATCGCGGCAACTGCCCTTCAAAGTGGCCATCGACAACACAGGGGCTGTTGCGCGTGCATGGGGTGATGTGAAGCTCACGCCGACCACCTTTTTGGTGAACAAGCGTGGCCAGATCGTCAAGCGTTTTGTCGGCACACCCGACTTTGTGGAGCTGCACCAGCTCATCGACAAATTGTTGGCCGAATCTTGATGCAGTTCTTTGGGGGACTCTGTCTTCCATTTGACGGACAAGGGCAACTTCATTCAGCCCTTTTGAGCCCCACCCGAACCTTCAAACGCTGTCAGTCCTTGCGGAATACGTCGTGACAGGCTTTGCACGATGCGGCTGCCGGGCCAAATGCCACTTTGAGCGCGTCGATGTTGCCTGCTCTGGCAGCCGTATTGAGCTTGGCCATTTCGGCTTGCATCTTGTCTGAGGCCTCTTTGTATTTGGCCGCTTCTTTCCAGATTTCAGGCTTGGCGCGTGTGTCGCCTTTGTCTGTGCCTTCACCGAACGCAGCCCATGGCAATTTGGCCATGACCGCTGCGATTTCTGCATTCTCCTGAGCCAGCTTGGCATCGTAGGGCGTCCTGCCATTGGCCATGGCGCCCACCCGGCCGAAGTGTGCCGCCATCACGTTGAAGCTGGCTTTGCGGTATTTGATGGCGTCTTCAGGCTTGGCAAACTGTGCCTGTGCTGGAACGGCCAGGGTGATGGCCAGCAGTGTGCCGACGATGCTCAATGTGTGTTTCATGTTTGACTCCGATCAGTTGAAACGGCTGCATAAGGTTTATGCTGACCCAGTCTCGCATAATTCCTTCATCTTTGCACCTTTGAAAGTGTCCATGGTCACTGTTCGCATTTGGGATTTGCCCACCCGCGTTTTCCATGGGGCTCTGGCCCTTTGTGTGTTGGGTTTGTTTGTCTCGGCCGAGTTGGGCGGCAATGCCATGGTTTGGCACTTCCGCTTTGGCTTTGCCGTTTTGACGCTTTTGCTTTTCAGATTGGCTTGGGGCTTGGTGGGTGGCCACTGGTCTCGCTGGGCTCAGTTTCCCCTTCACCCAGCTTCTGTGGCGGCGTACTTGCAAGGCCGCTCGCTGCTTCGCTGGGCAGGGCACAACCCCTTGGGTTCGTGGTCTGTTGTTTTCTTGATGATGGTTCTGACGTTGCAAGTGGCCACCGGCTTGGTCAGCGATGATGAGATTGCCAATGTCGGGCCATTGTCTTTTTTGGTATCTGGTCGCTGGGTGTCATGGGCCACGTCTTGGCACAAAGACTGGGGCCAATCGTTGGTGATGGCGCTGGTGATTTTGCATCTGTCGGCACTGGTTTGGTACCGCTTTAAGAAGAAGGTCTCCTTGGTGCCCGCCATGTTGCACGGTGACAAATCGCTCCCAGAACCCGTCACAGCGTCGAAAGACCATGCTGCACAACGGCTCTTGGCCTTGGTTTTGTTGATCTTGTCTGCTTTGGCCGTCTATTTTCTGGTCACCATCCGACCTTGATTTCGGCTTTACACTGTCATTTTTGACTTTGGATGAAGCCCTTGCCTTCTGCTTTGCCTTCCATTTTGCTGCGCGCGCCATCGTCCCAACAAGATTGGGTGCAGACCCGTGCACTTTTTATGGACTATGCCGCTTCTCTCCAAGTGGATTTGGCTTTTCAAGATTTCGAGAAAGAGCTGGCTGAACTGCCTGGCGAGTACACAGCACCGCGAGGCGCCTTGGTTTTGGCTTTTGTCGATGGTGAGCCGGCGGGTTGTTGTGCTTTGCGCCCGCTCGACAGCTCAGACTATGCCAATGCAGCCGAGATGAAACGCTTGTATGTTCGCCCGGCTTTTCGCGGTCAAGGACTCGGTCGTTTGTTGACCGAAGCCATTTTGGATGCCGCGCGGCATGCCGACTACAGCTGCGTTTTGTTGGACACTTTGGACGACATGGAGTCAGCCCGTGCGCTGTATGAAGACCTTGGATTTGAAGAGATCCCGCCCTACTATCACAACCCCTATGCCGGTGCGCATTACCTCAAGGTGGAGATCGAGTGAGAGGACTCTGAACGCTCCAGCGTTTTGATGCTTCTTTGCATCCATCAAAAAAGGGACCCCGTGGTCCCTTTTTTTGATTTCAGCTCGGATTAGCCTTTGGCTTGTGCCAACAAGGTGGCCGCATCGCTGACTTCAAATTTTCCTGGGCCTTCCACGTTCAACACAGAGACGGCGCCGTCTTTGACCAGCATTGAGTAACGGTTGCTGCGCAAACCCATGCCGCGTGCGGTCAGGTCCAAGGTCAGGCCTGTGCCTTTCGTGAAATCAGCGCTGCCATCGCCCAACATGCGCACCTTGGCGCCGGTCTTTTGATCTCGTGCCCATGCACCCATCACAAAAGCATCGTTCACGCTGACGCACCAGATTTCATCGACACCAGCGGCCTTCAAAGCATCATGGTGTTCGACATAACCGGGCACGTGCTTGGCGGAGCAAGTGGGTGTGAATGCGCCAGGCAAGGCAAAAATAGCAATGGTCTTGCCGGCAGCAGCTTTTGCCACATCCACCGGGTTGGGGCCAATGCTGCAGCCATTGCCTTCAACTTCTACAAATTCCGTCAACGTCACGGCGGGCAATTTGTCACCAACTTTGATCATCTGATTCTCCTGAGGGGTGTATAGGCCAAATGGCCAAGTCAAAAAAAACGACCCACTATTGTGGGTCGTTTCAGATAAGTTTGCTGAGGTCTTGCTTTTGGGCTTAGACGGCAGCAGCCTTTTGAACCAGGCGAGTCGCCACCCAGTTTTTGGTCTTCGAAATCGGACGGCTTTCCGTGATTTCGATGGTATCACCGAGGTGGTATTCACCAGTCTCGTCGTGTGCGTGGTACTTGCTCGACTTGGCCACGATCTTGCCGTAGAGCGCGTGTTTCACACGACGCTCGACCAGCACGGTCACGGTTTTGGCGCGCTTGTCGCTGACCACCTTGCCAATCAAGGTGCGCTTGAGGGATGTTTTAGCTTCCGTCAT
>CANGZO010000129.1 GCA_947458305.1 Comamonadaceae bacterium | reverse complement strand
TGCAGAAGAGACCATCTGGTCGGGCGAAGCCCGCTTTGTGGCTTTGCCGGGTGAGTCTGGCGAATTGGGCATCTACCCACGCCACACCCCCCTGATCACCCGCATCAAAGCCGGTTCGGTTCGTATCGAAAAAGCAGACGGCGGCGAGGAATTTGTTTTCGTGGCCGGTGGCCTTTTGGAAGTGCAGCCTGACTGCGTGACCGTGCTGTCCGATACTGCGATCCGCGGCAAAGACCTCGACGAAGAAAAAGCCAACGCAGCCAAGCAATTGGCCGAAGAGGCCCTGCGCAACGCCAAAAGCGAAATCGATTTGGCTGTGGCCCAGTCTGAATTGGCTGTTTTGGCCGCTCAGTTGTCTGCACTGCGCAAATACCGCAAAAAGTAATTCGCTCGATTCACCATGGCTGTCCCCTTGGGTACGGCAACACACACAACCCGGTGCAGCAATGCAACCGGGTTTTTTGTTGGCAAAATGACAGCAAATACACGGATCAAAAAATGAAACGCGCCAAGATGAACGCTGCATTGTTGGGTGGAACACCGGATGACGTGGAGCAAGCTTTTTATGAAGCCTTGCACAACGCTGATCTGGAAAAGCTCATGGCGTGTTGGGCCGAAGAGGACGACATCGTTTGTGTCCACCCGGGGGGCGGGCGCATGATCGGCGCAGGCGCCATCAGGGCCACATTTGAAAGCATGTTCAACAACGGGAGCGTGCAGGCGTATCCAGAGCGGGTGTACAAAATTGAATCTTTGGCCTCATCGGTTCACCACCTTGTGGAGCGTGTCGAGGTCATTACCCCGCAAGGCGCCAAGCATGCGTTTGTGATTGCCACCAACGTTTATCACAAGACAGCGCAGGGCTGGCGCATGGTGGCGCACCATGCCAGTCCAGGAACTGCCAACGATACCGCTGACACGGGTGCCAAACCCACTGTGCTGCACTGATCCGATGAACTATGCTGCACCCGTTTGGCTGCCCGGGGGGCATGCCCAAACCATATGGCCTGCGCTGTATGCCAAGAAAAGAAGCCGAACAGCCTTGCCACTGCTGCGCACGCGCTGGAATACGCCGGATGGTGACTTTGTGGATGTCGATCACCAAAGCGCTAGTGGTCAGGGCCGACCGATGTTGGTTTTGTTTCATGGCCTTGAGGGCTCATCGGCCAGCCATTACGCGCAAGCCTTCGCCGATTGGGCAGCCGAGCAGGATATCCATCTGGCCATGCCCCATTTTCGGGGGTGCAGTGGTCAGATCAACTTGGCACCACGGGCTTACCATTCAGGCGATCACGCCGAGATCGATTGGGTTCTCAAGCGCTTGAAACAAGAACACCAGCAGCGCGGCGGCAGTGTCCTTTTGGCGGTGGGTGTTTCATTGGGTGGCAACGCCTTGATGCGTTGGGCCGCTGAGCATGGCCATCAAGCCAGCCAATCTGCCCAAGCCATTGCATCCATCTGTTCACCGTTAGATTTGGCCCAAAGCGGCGCAGCGATAGGCAAAGGGCTGAACCGCTACATCTACACCCCGATGTTCTTGAAAAGCATGAAGCCCAAGGCGTTGGCCAAATGGGCGCAGTTTCCTGGCTTGTTCGATAAAAAAGCCATGTTGAACGCCACAGATTTGTATGCGTTTGACAATGTCTTCACGGCGCCACTGCATGGCTTCAAGGACACCCAAGATTACTGGTCTCGAGCTTCGGCCAAGCCGCTGATGCGCGACATCCGGTTGCCCGCATTGGCATTGAATGCCTGCAACGATCCTTTCATACCGGCTCACAGTTTGCCGCAAAAGAGCGATGTGTCGAGCAGTGTGACCTTGTGGCAACCCCAACATGGGGGTCACGTGGGGTTCGCCTCAGGGGCATGGCCTGGGCATGTTTTGGACATGCCAGAGGCCGTGGGTTGTTGGCTCATGGCGGCAGCAGGCCAGGACGTTTCGGGTCAAAAAAAGCACAAAGGCTGATGAAAAATGGATGAGATGGTTCGACAAGCCATGGCCAAGTGGCCAAACGTGCCCGATTGCTATGGGTGGCTGGGTCTCGATGCCCGTGGCCAATGGCTGATGCGCGATGACCGGATCCAGGCTTGGGGTTCATTCCAAGAGGGCCCGAGCACAGCCAAGGGTTCGGTGTTGCAGCACGAGAAACTCATCGCATTCATCGAGCGCAATTACGCTTGCAATGAAAAAGGCTGGTGGTTTTTTCAAAATGGACCCCAGCGGGTTTTCATTGAACTGGCCGTGACCCCTTACATATGGCGCATGAACGACGCGTTTGAGGTGCAAGCTCACACGGGGGCATCGGCCCATCCCCAAGCGTGTTGGCTCGACGAGACGGGCCGAGCCTATCTGGAAACCGACATGGGTTTTGGACTGGTGCACACCATGGACGTGCCCAGACTTGCAAGCGCCTTAGAGCAGGGTATTTGGGCATGCCAAGAATGTCAGTCCCATGAATTGCCGCAACGTTTCGGATACGAGCGCAGCCCTCAGTTGGCGCAAGTCCAACAAAAGGACAAGGCATAAAAAAACCGACTGCAAAGAGTCGGTTTTTTTGAGAAAAGAGCTAGGTTACTTGGCGGCTTCTGCAGCAGGTGCTTTGGGCACTTCAAATTTGCCACCAGCGCTGTTGACCAAATAAACCACGGCACGGGCAATTTCGGTGTCGTTGAAGTCACCGCCCGCTTGTGCACCCATGGCACCCTTGCCCTTCAAGGCGGAATTGACCAAGCCATCCAGGCCTTGGCCTAAGCGACCAGTCCAAGCGCTTGCCACTGCAAACTTGGGCGCGCCCGCAGCACCAGCGTCATGGCAAGCAGCACATTGGGCTTTATAAACCTCATCGCCATTTTTAAGAGGGCGGTTTGCATCACGCACTTCGACGGTGCCCACTTTCTGGATACGCAGGGCTGTTGCCTTCTCAACGTCTACGGCGCCCGCAGCAGGCTTGTTGCCCGAAGTGACATAAAACACCAAACCGATGATGATGAACACGGGAACAACAAACGAAGCAAAACTCAGCATCAGCATCTGCATGGGAGTTTTGACGGGGCCTGTGTGGGCTTCGTGTTGATCGTGGCTGTTGTCGCTCATGAAATCCTCTTTGGGGGATGGCCGCAAGGGCAGTTATGTTGATCAAAAAACAACCTGAGATTATAGCGGCCCACCCTTCACAGATCTTTCAAAACGGACAACTCCAGTTACAAGCCGTGTGATAATCGGCAACTTCCAAGTGCGGCTGTAGCTCAGTGGATAGAGTATTGGCCTCCGAAGCCAAGGGTCGTGGGTTCGATCCCCGCCAGCCGCACCAATTTTGTGAACCTTGAGGTCAGAGACAACAAGCGCTCAGGTCTGCTCAACGAAGGTTTCACATCTTGGCCGAGGCCAAAATTCCGATCAGGTAAGCATGCAACCAGACGGCTGAAATAGGGCCGGAGACCAGTTGTATCGAAGAGTCGGCTCCGTTGGCCACTGAAGAAATCAAGCCCTTCTCTTGCGTGACGATGACCACAGACAAAGGCGATTTGCCGCGTTTGTTGAAGTTTTCAAGTGCCTTCAGTGTTTTTACTTGCTGCGCCAAAGGCATCGACAGTTCCATCACGACCATGTCGGGGCGATGGGACGACAAATCCAGTATGGCTTCGGTCACCGAATCAAAAAAACTGACCTCAACGGGCAGCTTCCACTGGATCAATTCGCTTTTGAACGATTCAATCCAGACAGCGTCTTCCACCACCACGCTGATTTTGGGCGTGCTTGCCATTTTCAATTTGCGGGTCATCGAGGAATTCGCCTGGCTTTGGTAGTCCTGGATCGATTCGGCAGATATACGGCGGTGGCCGCCACGCGTCTTCCACGCTTTCAGGTCCCCTTGATCGACCAGTGTTTGAACCAGCGTGGTCGATAGCCCCAGCATTTTGGCGGCAGCTGCTGTGCTTAAAAATTGGGATGGAACCTGCTGGACTTTTGTGTCTTGCAAGGTCGATGGAGTCAGCATGACCTTGTCCTCCATGCTTGAACCAAGGCAGGGACAAGTACTTTCACACACTCAGATAAAAAGCTTGGCGTCAGATCCAGCGGTACGGGAGACGCTGAAGATAAAAAAATGGGCATGAAAATGTCATTTGCGACAAAAACAACATTATTGATAAAGAAAAACGATGGCGAATCATCCAAAAGGATTAGAGGATCATGAAATCACCAATATCGGCATTGTGATAAATGCGGTTGGTGATTTCAGACCCCATAGCGATCACGGTAACTTTTGACAAAGCCCAAATGTTCCCCCATGGGGCTGTCACTGCGTGCGGCTAAAAAATCGAGCAGATCGGACAATTGGGCAATCGTGCACACCTGCATGCCCAAGTTGTTGCGCACATACTGAACCGCGCTGTGGGGCACATCTTTGACCGAGCCGTCGGCTTGTTTCTCGGTGGCCATCTCTTGACGGTCAAGGGCAATCGCAATCGCATGCGGAATCGCACCAGCGGCTTGAATCAGAGCAATGGACTCGCGCGCAGCAGTGCCAGCGCTCATCACGTCGTCCACGATCAGCACGCGGCCCTTGAGCGGTGCACCTACCAAAGAGCCGCCTTCGCCGTGGTCCTTGGCTTCTTTGCGGTTGTAGGCAAAAGGCACGTTCTTCCCCAGCCGGGCCAGCTCAACCGCCACCGCTGCGCCCAGGGGGATGCCCTTGTATGCCGGTCCAAAAATCATGTCGAATTCGATGCCGCTGGCCAGCAGGGCTTTTGCATAGAATTGCGCCAGACGGCTGAGCTTGGCACCATCGTCAAACAGACCGGCATTGAAAAAGTAGGGGCTCATGCGCCCGGCCTTGGTTTTGAATTGCCCAAAGCGCAGCACGCCCGAATCGACCGCAAACTGCACAAATTCCTGAGCGAGCGCCTGCATCTCGGCGCTGCTTGCCTGTCCTGTCACCATGGGGAAATCCTTGTTCAAACTCACCAGCCTCAACCTCAACGGCATCCGCTCGGCCACGACCAAAGGCGTTGAAGCCTGGCTGGCGCAAGAAAAGCCCGATTGTATTGGCGTGCAGGAAGTCAAAGCCCAGGCACCCGACGTGTCGGGTAAGTTTGAAGAACTGGCCGGTTTGAAGGGCCACTTCCACTTTGCCGAAAAAAAAGGCTACTCGGGCGTGGCTGTATACACCCGTCACGAACCCAGCGACGTGGTGGTGGGCTTTGATGGCGGCGAGTTCGACGCCGAAGGCCGCTATGTGGAACTGCGCTTTGACACCCCTGCGCGCAAGATGTCCATCATCAGTTGTTACTTTCCCAGCGGCTCATCGGGCCCCGAGCGGCAAGAGGCCAAGTTTCGTTTCTTGGACAAGATGTACCCGCACCTGATGGCCCTCAAGGCCGAGCGTGACTTCATTGTGTGCAGCGACGTGAACATCGCCCACCAACAAGCTGACCTGAAAAACTGGAAGGGCAATCTCAAGAACAGCGGCTTTTTGCCTGAAGAGCGCCAGTGGATGACCCAGCTGACCACGCAAGGCGGTGTGGTCGATGTGTACCGCCACCTGCAGCCGCATACCACCGACGACTGCTACACCTGGTGGAGCAACCGGGGCCAAGCCTATGCCAAGAACGTGGGCTGGCGTCTGGACTACCACTTGGCCACGCCCGCCCTGGCCGAAAAAGCCCGCAAGGAATCGATCTATAAGGCCGAGAAGTTTTCGGACCATGCACCGTTCACGGTGGAATACGATTTCAGCCTGTAAGCACGGGTCCAGGCTTCAAGTTCGGGTGTAGGTCAGCATGCGGCCTTTGTAGGCCGGTGCATCTCCCTTTGCAGGACGGTCCAGCAACTGCTCATGCAGGATAAACCCAGCCAGTGTCATGCGTTTGTGAAAAGCAGCGCGGTTGCCTCGGTTGGGGTCAACCACCCACACCTGCGATTGGGCCGCGGCATGTGCATGGATGAAGCTGGCCAATGCGCCTTCGTCGTCGCGCTCGTACAAGATATCGCTGCCCACAATCAGATCAAACAGGCCCACAAGCTGCGCATCCTTGGCCGCAGTCAGCACAGGCAGACCGTCTTCGCGCAGTGCTGCATGCCCCCAAAGCCCATGCCGGTAGGGCAGCGGCGGCAGGTCATTGAGGCGGGTGTTTTCGTCCAAAAATGCACGCGCCAAAGGGTGGCAATCGCTGGCTGTCACCAAAGCCCCCCGGCGGTGTGCCACCAAACTGGTCAAACCCAGGCCGCAGCCGATTTCTAAAATGCGTTCGCCTGTGACGGGACGCAAAGCCATGCGTTCAGCCAAGTGCATGCCCGATGGCCACAGCAGGCCAAACAAAGGCCAAGCTGCCGATGAAATGCCCAGATTCAAGGCCTCGTCCAAAGGGTCGTGGAATTGGTTGAGGTCGAGCAAGGCGCGGATGATCAAGTCGTCCGTGCCCTCAACCGCGATGCTGTCCTGACGCGTCAGGTAGCTGGGTGATGAAGGGTGCAAAAAGGCAATCGGTGCAGCGCGAGTGCAAAAACCAAAAGGCGCTGGCTGCAGTCACTGTACACCCATTGATGCCTGCCCTGAGCTGACCATATGGCCAGCTGCAGGGGCACCATGCATCAAGGACGCACCGCGATCTCGTTGCGCACAGAGTTGACACCTTTGACACCGCGAGCGATGGTTTCGGCTTTGTTGCGCTCTAAAGTGCTCTTGGCAAAACCGGAAAGCATCACGGTCCTGTTCAGTGTTTCCACGCTGATGGACGAGCCCGCCACGTCTTTGTCTTCA
>CANGZO010000128.1 GCA_947458305.1 Comamonadaceae bacterium | reverse complement strand
CTGTTTATTGCGTGAGCATTGCCCTGCAAGTGCGCGGCAAGATCGAGCAAGCCGTCATTTACGACCCCACCCGCAACGACCTGTTCACCGCCACCAAAGGCCGTGGCGCGTTCATGAACGACCGTCGCCTGCGCGTGAGCAAGCGCATCCGCCTGCAGGAATGCATCATCTCCACCGGCTTTCCGTTCCGCAAGGGCGACAACTTCAACCAATACCTGCGCATGATGGGCGACGTGATGCAGCGCACCGCTGGCCTGCGCCGCCCTGGCTCTGCTGCACTCGATTTGGCTTATGTGGCCGCAGGCTTCACAGACGGTTTCTTTGAAACAGGTTTGTCACCTTGGGACGTGGCTGCAGGCTCGTTGTTGGTGACCGAAGCCGGCGGCCTGATCGGCAACTTCACGGGCGAGTCCGACTTTATGGAACAAAAAGAATGCCTGGCCGGTGCGCCCCGCATTTACGGCCAACTGGTGACCATTTTGGGTAAGTACAGCAAATTTGCCAGCGTGGGCGACAAGGCCAACGTGCGCACCGCCGTGGATGCCCTGAGCCGCGAACGCACAGGCGACACGCACAACCCGGACGCCGAAGCCACAGACAGCGCTGCCGCTGAAAGCGCCGAAACATCCAGCGACGAGCGCAAAGACGCACCGTTTTAAGCACGCGACCGACGCTTCCAACCAGCGTCTTCAGCTCGAAAAAAAGCACCCATCAAGGGTGCTTTTTTGTGCCTGTCAGCCGATCAGTTGCCGGCTCTAGACTCGTCGCTTGAATCACCCTCGGTGGGCGGCAAGCGCATGGCCAACACCTTGTCGATGGCGCGGCCGTCCATGTCCACGATTTCCAATTTCCAACCTTCCCACACCACAGAGTCGGCCACCTTGGGCAAAGTACCGGTCAGCAGCATGATCATGCCGCTCAGGGTGTGGTAACGGCCACGCTCTTCTTCGGGCACCTCTTCCAGACCCAGGCGGTCCTTGAGTTCTGGCACCGGAATGTGGCCGTCCAACAGCCAGCTGCCGTCTTCGCGCTGCACAGCCCAAGATGTTTCGGGATCACGCGGCTGGAACTCGCCCGTGATCGCCTCGATCAAGTCCTGCAGGGTGATGATGCCCTGCACCTCACCGTACTCGTCGATCACAAAAGCCATGTGCACATCGGACAGCCTGAAGTTGTCCAGCAACTCCATGCCGGTGATGGTTTCGGGCACATACAAAGGCGCTTGCAAACTCTGCTCTTGCAAGGACTGCGGTTGCGCGGGGTCTTTCAGGGCGCGCGCCAGCCACTGGCGGGCGTTGATCACGCCCAAGATATTTTCAATGCCGCCTTGCACCACCGGAAAACGAGCATGGTCCGACTCTTCGATGTGGCGCAAGTTGTCCTCGAAAGAGTCGTCCACATCCAGGCAAACAATGTCGGCACGCGGCACCATGAGCGAGCCAATTTGGCGGTCGTCCAAACGGAACACGTTGCGCACCATGGTGTGTTCGTGCGACTCGATCACGCCCGCCGAAGTGCCCTCCACCAGCATGGCGTGGATTTCTTCCTCGGTCACGGGCGTGCCCTTGGTCTCTTTCACACCCATCAGGCGCAACAAGGCGCGGGTGGAAGCCGACAACAAAATCACAAACGGTTTGGTGGCCAGCGCCAACAGGTTGATGGGCCGTGCCACCAATCGGGCAAAGGTTTCGGGATAAGACTGGCCGATGCGCTTGGGCACCAACTCGCCCACCACGATCGAGAAATAAGTGATGGTCACAACCACCAAGGCGGTGGCCCCAAAACTGGCATAAGCCTGAGGCACACCCAAGCTCACCAGCCAATGCGACAAAGGCTCTGCCAATGCGGCTTCACCCACGATACCGTTCAAAACACCGATCGACGTGATGCCGATCTGGATGGTGGACAAAAATCGGGTGGGGTCTTCGCCCAATTTGACAGCCGCTGCGGCGCCGCTGTCGCCCTCATCAATCAACTTCTGGAGCCTTGCTTTTCTGGCGGTGACCAGCGCAATCTCGGACATGGCAAACAAGCCATTCAAGCAGATGAGGGCAAAAAGTATCGCTATTTCCATACAGGGGGCTCGCTGGAGCCCTGGGAGTTTCGTTGGCACGATTGTAAAGAAGCCCGCAGCTCACTCCCACTAAAATCAAACCTTGCTTCCCAAACCCACTCCCGAATCCGGTGACTTTGACGCAAGTCGGTCCCGTTCTTGATGCCCAACGACATGCCCCCTGAACTCAGCCCCGCTGACTACGCTGGCCACACGCCCATGATGGCCCAGTACCTGGGCATCAAGGCAGAGTTTCCAGACACGCTAGTGTTCTACCGCATGGGCGACTTTTACGAGCTGTTCTTTGCCGATGCCGAAAAAGCCGCAGGCCTGCTCGACATCACCTTGACGCGCCGGGGCCAGTCGGCCGGACAGCCCGTGCTCATGGCGGGCGTGCCCTTTCATTCGGTTGAAAACTACCTGGCCCGGCTCATCAAGCTGGGCGAGTCGGTGGCCATTTGCGAACAAGTGGGCGATGTGGCCACGTCCAAAGGCCCAGTCGAGCGCAAAGTGGTGCGCGTGGTCACCCCCGGCACCCTCACGGACACCGAGCTGTTGTCCGACAAAAGCGAAGCGATTTTGCTGGCCGTGCACCAAGCGGGCAAAAACCGCTGCGGTCTGGCGTGGCTGAGCGTCACGCAAGGCGTGGTGCATTTGGCCGAATGCGCGCAAGACGAGCTGGCCGACTGGGTGGACCGCATCAGCCCCAGCGAACTGCTGGCCAGCGCGGGCATGACGCCCACTTTTGAGCAAAAATTGCGCGGCCTCAAAACTGCAGGGCGCGGCAGCTGGTCTTTTGCCCTGCGGCCCGATTTTCAGTTTGACGCAGGCTTGGGCCAGCGCAAACTGCTGGAACAACTGCAAGCCATATCCCTCGCCGCCTGGAGCGCCGACACCTTGGCCGATGCGCATGCCGCCGCTGCCGCCCTGCTCACTTACGCCGAACACACCCAAGGCCGAAGCCTGCCGCATGTGCAACGGGTGCAGGTGCAGCGCTCGGACGCGCTGATTGACCTGCCCGCCAGCACACGCCGCAACCTGGAGTTGACACAAACCCTGCGCGGCGAAAGCGCATCGGACTCCCCCACCCTGTTTGCCCTTCTCGACACCTGCATGACCGGCATGGGCAGCCGCCTGCTCAAAAGCTGGCTGCTCAGCCCGCCGCGTGACCGCCAAGTCGCCATGGACCGCCTGCAAGCCCAAGCCGTGTTGCGCGGCGACAGCGGCGCGGGTCAGTGGAGCAGCCTGCGCGAACAGCTCAAAGGCGCGAGCGACGTGGAGCGCATCACCGCCCGTACCGCGCTGCGCCAGGTGCGCCCACGCGAGCTGGTGGCGCTGCGCCATGCGCTGGCGCGTGCGGCTGCGCTGTCAGTGCAACTGCAGGCCCTTCAACCCGAGCCCGGCAGCTTGCTGGCCGGCATGGCCCGCTGGCTCACGCCACCCGCCCATTGCGCCGAACTGCTGCACATGGCCTTGCTCGAAGAGCCCGCTGCGCTGGTGCGCGATGGCGGCGTGATCGCCGACGGCCTGGACGCCGAACTGGACGAGTTGCGGGGCATCCAGACCAACTGCGATGCCTTCTTGCTCGACCTGGAAACCCGCGAAAAAGAGCGCACCGGCATTGCCAACCTGCGGGTGCAGTTCAACAAAGTGCACGGCTTTTACATCGAAGTCACGCAAGGGCAGCTCGACAAAGTGCCTGACGACTACCGCCGCCGCCAGACCCTGAAAAACGCCGAGCGCTTCATCACGCCCGAGCTCAAAACCTTTGAAGACAAGGCCCTGTCGGCGCAAGAGCGCGCCCTGGCCCGTGAAAAGTGGCTCTATGAAGGCCTGCTCGACCAGTTGCAGCCTTTTGTGCCGGCACTCACCGCACTGGCGCAGGCCATGGCCAGCCTGGACGTGCTGTGCGCCTTGGCCGAGCGTTCGCTCACGCTGAACTGGTGCGCTCCCGAATTCACCAAAGAACCCTGCATCGAAATCCGTCAGGGCCGCCACCCGGTGGTCGAAGCGCGTTTGGCCGAATTGTCAGGGGCGAGCTTCATCGCCAACGACACGGTACTCGGCCCCAAGCAGCGCCTGCAAATCATCACCGGCCCCAACATGGGCGGCAAATCGACCTACATGCGCCAGGTGGCACTCATCGTGCTTTTGGCCAGCATCGGCAGCCATGTGCCCGCCAGCCGCTGCCGCCTGGGGCCCATCGACGCCATCCACACCCGCATCGGCGCGGCCGACGACCTGGCCAACGCGCAATCCACCTTCATGCTGGAGATGACCGAGGCCGCACAAATTTTGCACAGCGCCACGCCGCACAGCCTGGTGCTGATGGACGAAATCGGGCGCGGCACCTCCACCTTTGACGGCCTGGCATTGGCCAGCGGCATCGCCACGCACCTGCACAACAAAACGCAAGCCTTTGCGCTGTTTGCGACGCATTACTTTGAGCTGACCGAGTTCCCGGCCACCCACACCGCAGCCGTCAACATGCACGTGAGCGCCGCGGAATCTGGCGCGTCGATTGTGTTTTTGCACGAGCTGCAGCCCGGCCCCGCCAGCAAGAGCTACGGCGTGCAAGTGGCTCGCTTGGCAGGCATGCCTGCGGCGGTGCTCAACCACGCACGGCACGCGCTGAGCGCTTTGGAGGCCGGGGCTAACGAAAGTCGCCAACAGGTGGACCTGTTCGCCGCGCCGCCCGAGTCCGAAGCCACAGGCCCCAGCCCCATCGAAGTGGCGCTGGCCCAAATCAACCCCGACGCACTCAGCCCCCGCGAAGCGCTCGACGCCCTCTATGCCTTGCAGCGTCTGCTGCCCAAACATTAAAGAGCCCATTCATGACCTATTGCGTTGCCGTCAAAACCCGCGCCGGACTGGTGTTCTTGTCCGACTCCCGCACCAATGCGGGCCTGGACCAGATCAGCACCTTCCGCAAAATGATCGTCTATGAAAAAGCGGGCGACCGCTTCATGACCTTGCTGTCGGCGGGCAACCTGAGCATTTCGCAATCGGTGCGCGAAGTGCTGCAAATCGAAAAACTGGTCGAGCCCGGGCAAGACGAACCGCTGACCATTTGGAACGCCAAAAGCATGTTTGACGCCACCCGCGTGCTGGGTGCAGCCGTGCGCCGTGTGTACGAGCGCGATGCCGCTGCGCTGCGCGCCTCGGGTGTGGAGTTCAACGTGTCCATGATTTTTGGCGGCCAAATCGGCGGCGAAGGCATGCGCCTGTTTCAGGTGTATTCGCCCGGCAACTTCATCGAAGCCACCGACGAGACGCCCTACTTCCAGATCGGTGAATCCAAATACGGCAAGCCGGTTTTGGACCGAGTCATCACCCCCAACACCCCACTGGACGAAGCGGCCAAATGCGCGCTGGTGTCGATGGACTCGACCCTCAAGTCCAACCTGTCGGTCGGCCTGCCGCTGGACATGGTGGTGTACCAAGCGGGCAGCTTGCAAACCGATCGCATCATGTGCATCGACGAGCACAACCCTTACTTTCAGATGCTGCGCACGAGCTGGGGCGACAAGCTGCGCCAGATGTTCGACAGCATCGAAGACCCCATGTGGAACGGCGGCGCGACCGACATCCCGCTCATGGTGCCCGCCCAACGCAACGCTTTGCTCAAGAAGATCACCACACCTGAAGAGAAACTGATCTGATGGCACGCATCATCTTCTCGCACGGCAACAGTTTTCCGGCCAGCACTTATCGCGTGATTTTTGACAGCCTGCGCCAGCGCGGCTTTCAAGTCGATGCCATCGAAAAATTCGGGCATGACCCGCAATACCCCGTCACCAACAACTGGCCTCACTTGGTCGACCAATTGGCCGACTTTGCGCGTGAGCAACAAGGCGACGGCGAACCTGCCTTCTTGGTCGGCCATTCGCTGGGCGGCATCTTGAGCCTCATGTGCGCCGCACGCCACCCCGAGCTGGCGCGCGGTGTGCTCTTGATCGACTCGCCCGTGCTGGGCGGCTGGCGGGCCACGACCCTGGGCCTGGCCAAGCGCACCGCTTTGGTGGGCTCGGTGTCGCCGGGTCGCATCAGCCAAAAACGCCGCCACCACTGGCCCGATGCTCAGGCTGCGATGGAGAGCTTTGCGCACAAAAGATCCTTTGCCCGCTGGGACCCGCAGGTGTTACAGGACTACATCGACCACGGCACCCACGACGAAGGCGGCCAACGCGTGTTGAGTTTTGACCGCGACATCGAAACCGCCATCTACAACAGCCTGCCGCACAAACTCGACAGCCTGCTCAAGCGTCACCCACTCAAATGTCCGGTGGCCTTCATTGGGGGCACCCACTCCGCAGAAATGCGCCAAGCTGGTGTGGATTTGACGCACAAGGTGGTGAAAGGCCGCATCATGATGATTGACGGCTCACACCTCTTTCCGATGGAAAAACCGCTGGCCACAGCTGCTGCCATTGAGGCCAGTTTGCGCAATCTAGGCGCCTGAATTTTGTAGGAGCCCACCCCGTGGGCGATTGGGCGCGGCGCGCGCCCCGAAAACCATCGCGCACAGGGTGCGCTCCTACAGGGGCAAGCCCTGTCTACAGCCCGCGTCAAGCCGCCCAGCTCACCAGCCCAAAATAACTGGTGCCCAGCACCACCAATCCGAACACGATCCGGTACCAGGCAAACACCTCGAAGCTGTTGGTCGAGATGAATTTGAGCAACCAGCGCACACACACCCAAGCGCTCAAAAACGAGAACAGCAAACCCACCGCAAACATCGGCGCATCG
>CANGZO010000127.1 GCA_947458305.1 Comamonadaceae bacterium | reverse complement strand
CGGCCACCACCAGCGCAATGCCGCACCAGGCCAGCGTGTTGGGCACATCGCCCCACATCAAATAGCCCAGCACCAGCGCCACCAACAGGCCGCTGTAACGGAATGGCCCGATCACGCTCATGTCGCCCAGGCGCATGCTGAGCGTGAGCAAGTGGTAGCCCGCAGCCAAGCAAAGCGACGCGCCAAACAGCTGCCACAGGTGCTGTGTGGCCATCGGCTTCCAGGGCTCAAAAAGGCTCCACACACCCGCCAACACGGTGACCATGATGGCTGTTGACAAGGTGATCAACAGCGAAGGCACATGAGCGGGCACCAGCCGCGTCAAAAAGTCGCGCCCCGCGTGCAGCACCGCCGCAAACAGGCAGAGCAAGGCATAGGCATTGAAGTCCCCCATGCGCGGCTGCACCACCAGCAGCACGCCCGCAAAGCCCAGCAAGATCAGCGCCCAGCGGCCCGGTGTGACCCGCTCGTGCAAAAAAAACACCGCCATCAAAGTCAAAAACAGCGGACCCGCCAAATTGATGGCCGTGGCGTTGCCCAAAGGGATGTGAAACACCGCGGTGAGGTAGGTGAAGGACGCCAGGCTGTCGAGCACGGCGCGGGCAGGCACCGAGCGCGTGAGTGTGGTGCGCCATTGCTGCAACTGCCCCATCCAGCCCGCCAGCGCCAGCAGCAAGGCCGTGGTCATCACCCCGCGCACGAAGATCAGTTGCGGTGTAGAAAGATCAGCGCTGACCCATTTGACCAAGGCGTCGTTGACCACAAAAAACACCATGGCACCGGTCATGGTGACGATGCCACGGCGGTTGTACTGGCTCATGCCGCCAGCCCTTGCAGAAACGGCAAGGCCTTGGCCAATAAGGTTTCAGGCGCTTCTTCGGCGATGTAATGGCCGCAGGGCAAGGCCTCGCCGCTGACCTGGGTGGCCACTTTTTGCCATTCCTTGAGCGGATCAAAACAGCGCTGCACCACGCCCTGCGCACCCCAGAGCACCTGGATGGGCATCTGAAGCCGCCGCCCATGCGCGATGTCTTCCCGGTCGTGTTCCAGGTCAATGCCCGCCGAGGCGCGGTAGTCTTCGCACAGCCCATGCGCTGCGCCCGGCAGGGCCAGGCAGCGCTGGTATTCGGCCAGCGCGCGCGCATCGAAAGGGGCGAGCCCGGCGCTGCGCTTGCCCATGACGTCGGTGACATAAGCCGCTGGGTTGGCCGCAATCAAGCGTTCGGGCAGGGGTTGCGGCTGGATCAAGAAAAACCAGTGCCAATAGGCGCGGGCAAAGGCTTCGGTGGTCTGTTCATACATGGCCAAGGTGGGCGCGATGTCGAGCAGGGCCATGCGGCTGACCGCTTGGAGGTGGTCCATGGCCAGCCGGTGTGCCACACGGGCGCCCCGGTCATGCGCCAACACCGCAAAGCGATCAAAACCCAACTGCTGCATCAGGCGCACCTGGTCTTGCGCCATGCTGCGTTTGGCGTACGCCGCATGGTCCGGGCCGCCCTCGGGTTTGGACGAGTCGCCATAGCCGCGCAGGTCAGCCGCCACCACGGTGAAGTGCTGCGCCAGCGTGGGGGCCACTTTGTGCCAGATGGCCAAGGTTTGCGGGTGGCCGTGCAGCAAGAGCAAGCCGGGGCCCTGTCCACCGACCATGGCCGAAATCGAGATGCCGGGGCTGACCTCCAACAGGTGGTGGGCAAAACCGGGAAACAAAGGCAAGGCAGGGTGGTTCATGGACTGTGTTCTTTCCGAAAGGCCATTATTGCCCTCAGCGGCTCTGTCGCCTGTGTCCTGTGAGACCCGCTTTGGACCCACGCTGGACGAAGTCTGGGGCGGGCAAGCGCTTAAACTTCCGGCTTTGATCCCAACACAAGGAAGACCCCATGGGCGCGCAATGGAAAGCCAAAGGCAAAGCACAAGCCGCAGACGCCAGAGGCAAATTGTTTGGCCGCTTGGCCAAGGACATCATGATTGCCGCCCGCAACGGCGCAGACCCCGCCGCCAACTCGCGCCTGCGTCTGGTGGTCGAGCAGGCCCGCAAGGTGTCCATGCCCAAGGAGACGCTGGAACGCGCCATCAAGAAGGGCGCGGGCTTACTCGGTGACGCTGTGAGCTTTGACCGCGTGATTTACGAAGGCTTTGCCCCGCACCAAGTGCCGGTGATGATCGAGGTGCTGACCGACAACGTGAACCGAAGCGCGTCAGAAATGCGCGTGCTCTTTCGCAAGGGCCAGCAAGGCACGTCGGGCTCGGTGTCGTGGGACTTTGACCATGTGGGTTTCATCGAAGCCGAACCCGCCCAAGCCGGCGCTGACTCCGAACTGGCCGCCATCGAAGCCGGCGCGCAAGACTTTGAGCCCGCCGACGAAGACGGCGTGACGGTGTTCATCACCGAAGCCGCCGACCTGGACCTGGTCAGCCGCGCCCTGCCCGAACACGGCTTCACCGTGGTGTCGGCCAAGCTGGGCTACAAACCCAAAAACCCAGTCGACCCGGCCAACCTGAGCCCCGAACAACTCGAAGAAGTCGAAGCCTTTTTAGGCGCCATCGACAACAACGACGATGTGCAGAACGTGTTTGTGGGGCTGGCGGGTTAAAAAACACTGCAGGGCCTTCGGGTCTTGCAAGCGACAGCTGAACGCCCCACTTCAGGGTTTTCAAGGTGAGCGTTTCGGGCGCGCTTCGATAGCATGGGCTGATCCTTCAGGAGTTCACCATGCCGTTTTTTGTTTCATCCCCCCTGGCCTTGCCATCTCGCTCCCGAGGTTTGACCCTCATCGCAGCCTTGCTGGCCGTGTGTGCCAGCAGCACCGCCTTGGCGCAAGCGTGGCCGCAGCGCCCGATCAAAGTCGTCATTCCCTTCCCACCCGGTGGCCCCAGTGACCTGGTCATGCGCACAGCGGCCGAAAGAATTCTGGCCAACCTCAAGCAACCCATCGTGATCGAGAACCAGCCCGGCGCGGGTGGCAACATCGGCGCCGCCAGCGTGGCGCGTGCTGCGCCCGATGGCTACACCTTTTTGTTCGCGACCGACACCCTGCTCACCGTCAACCCGCATGTGTACAAAACCATGCCCTTCAAGCTCGACGACTTGAAGCCCATCAGCGTGTTGTCTTCGTTCAGCCAAACCTTGGTGTGCAACCCTTCGTTGGGTGTCAAAACAGTGTCCGAGTTGATCGCCAAATCCAAAACCATGCCCCTGAGCTATGCCTCGGGCGGTGCGGGTGTGCCAGGGCATTTGTCGACCGAGTTGCTGCTGAGCATGACCGGCATGCAGATGACGCACATTCCCTACAAAGGCCCAGCCCCCGCCATGCAAGACGTGCTGGCCAACCAGGTGCCTTGCGGTTTGTTGGCCGGGCCCACGGTGCTGCCGCATGTGCGCTCTGGCAAGTTGACGGCGCTGGCGGTGTCGGGTCAAGCCCGCTCGCCCTCTTTGCCCGAAGTGCCCACCATCGAAGAAGCCGGGGTGAAAGGTTACGAGGCCGACTTCAGCCTGATCTTGATCGCCCCCAAACAAGTGCCCGATGACATCGTGGCCAAATTCCGCCAAGCAGTGGTCGACGCGCTGCGCACCCCAGAGGCCACCGAGCGGCTCAGAGCATCCGATCAGATTGTGATTGGCAGCACGCCCGAGCAGGCGGTCGTCAAAGTGGCCAAAGACTTTGCCAAATGGGGCGCCGTGTCGCGCAAGATTGGGCTGAGTCTGGACTGAACCGGGCGGGGCCGCAGCCCCGGCGCCGTGCGTCTTGAGGCCACGTGCGCCCGCGCACTGAAAACCACAGCCCACCCGACTAAGGTGGACTGTTGCTATTTTCAGGAGCGCTTTTCATGACCCTGTCCGAACTTTGCCAGCGCGACATCCTCACCCTGAGTGCCGAGGCCTCGGTGCAAAAAGCAGCTGATCTGATGCGCACACAACATGTCGGCGCACTGGCCCTGACCGACCCGGAAGACCCTGTGCGTGTGGTGGGGGTGGTGACCGACCGTGATCTGGTGGTGAATCTGTTGGCACAAGGCCGTGCGCCGGACGAGCAGTCGGTGGGTGCCTACAGCAGCGTGAACCTGGTGCGGGTGCCTGGCACGGCCACGGCGCACGAGGCCATCCAAGCCATGCACCACCATGGCGTGCGCCGGGTGTTGGTCACCGAACCCGATGGCCGCTTGATGGGCTTGCTGTCCCTGGATGATTTGCTGGCCACCCTGGCCGATGACCTGAGCGGCCTGTCCGAAGCTTTGCGCTTTGGCGTTGACATGGAAAGCGTGCGCACCTCCCCGATTTTTCGGCCCGACGAGCTGCCCACGCGGCTGTACCTGGCGCAGCACGAGCCTTGAAACGAGGATGCGACCCAACCAAGCCCCAAAAACAAGCCTAACCAGCGACCTGGTCGGGCGAATGGCTTGTCGCGGGACGATGGATCAGCTCATCGATCACAGCGTCGCCGCTTTTGCACCGCCTGCGCCAGCGCATCGAGCACCGGCACGGTTTGCGCAAAGCTGATGCAGGCATCGGTGATCGACACGCCGTGGGCCAGCGGCTGGCCTTCTTTCAAGTCTTGCCGACCTTCGTTCAGGTGGCTTTCGATCATCAGGCCCATGATGCGGCGATCGCCACCTGCCACCTGAGCGGCCACGTCCTGCGCCACTTCGATCTGCTTGGCGTGCTGTTTGCTGCTGTTGGCATGCGACACGTCCACCATGACCTGAGGCGCAATCCCTGAGGCCTCCAGCGCTTTGCACGCGGCATCCACATCGGCGGCAGAATAGTTGGGCGCTTTGCCGCCGCGCAGGATGATGTGCACGTCCTGGTTGCCACGGGTCTCGAAAATCGCAGCCTGGCCCATCTTGGTCATGCCCATGAAGGCGTGCGCGGCTTTGGCCGCCACCACAGCATCTGCGGCCACTTTGACGCCGCCGTCGGTGCCATTCTTGAAGCCCACTGGACACGACAGGCCGCTGGCCAGCTGGCGGTGGCTCTGGCTTTCGGTGGTGCGAGCACCGATCGCGCCCCAGGTGACGAGGTCGCTGATGTACTGGGGGCTGAGCAAGTCCAAGAATTCGGTGGCCACGGGCAGGCCGACATCGAGAATGTCCAGCAACAACTTGCGCGCCATCTCCAGCCCCTGGTTCATGGCGAAGCTGCCGTCCAGGTGCGGGTCATTGATGTAGCCCTTCCAACCCACGGTGGTGCGGGGCTTCTCAAAGTACACGCGCATCACGATCTGCAGGTCTTTGGCGTGCTTGTCGGCTTCGGCCTTGAGCAACTTGGCGTAAGCAATGGCCTGGTCGTGGTCGTGGATGGAGCAGGGCCCGACGACGATCACCAAACGGTCATCCTGGCCTTGCAGCACGTTCGAAATGTCTTGCCGCGAACGTTCCACCAAAGCCAAGTGCGCAGGCAATGCGGGCAACCGCTCCTCCAAGAGGGCGGGGGTCATGAGGGGGCGCACCGAGGCAATGCGGGTGTCGTCGATGCGGGTTTTGTCTTGGGTAGAAAGCATGGCGCGATTCAAAAGCTGCGGGCAGCAGGGGATCTGTGTCAGCCCCGTATTAAAGCGCAGGCGGGCTGGCCCACTTTTCCCCGCAACTTTGGGCCCAATCGTGTGCAGTCACAATGGACTGCATGAAACGCCTTTACGCCTATTTTTTCCGCGGTCTGATCACTTTCTTGCCGGTCGGGCTCACGGTCTACGTGCTTTTTTTGTTTGTGACCTGGGTCGAGGGTTTGGCCATGCAAATGCTGCGCCCGTTCACGGGTGAGTTTTACCTGCCCGGCTTGGGCATCGTGCTGGGCACCGGGCTGATTTTGGTGCTGGGCTTTTTGGTGTCACAACCTTTCATGAAGCTGGTGCTGGGTTGGGTAGAGCTGCCCTTCACCAACTTGCCGCTGGTCAAAAGCATTTACTCTTCACTCAAAAGCTTTGCCGATTATTTTTCGCCACACGAGCGCGACGCGCAGCAAGTGGTACTGCTGAAAAAGCCGGACAGCGACATGTCGATCATCGGTCTGGTCACACGCCAAAACCTGACGGACCTGCCACTGGACGCGCATACCCGTCAACACGTGGCGGTGTATTTGCCCATGGGCTACATGATCGGCGGCTACACCGTGTTTGTGCCGCGTGAATGGGTGCAGGTGCTGGACATGTCGGTGGAAGAAGCGATGCGCTCTTCATTGACTGCCTGGATGGGCAACACCAAACCGACAAACTCAGACTGAGGCTTGAAGTTTTGGCCGACAAGCCCAATCCAAGCGACAAAGCTCTGCTCTAAATAGGGTCGCCCAACTTTTCCAGGCTTTGATTTCGAAAATCGCTGGGGCTGGCACCGGTGTGCTCTTTGAACAACCGGCTGAAGTGGGAGGGGTTGCCAAACCCCCATGAGACCGCGATGTCGGTGATGGGACGGGCTTTGGGTGTGCTGGCTTGAAGGTCTTTGATGCAAGCCTCCAGGCGCATGCGCTGGATGTAAGCCGCCACCGACTCGCCCTCGCCCTCAAAGGCGTTGTACAAATGCCTGCGGCTGCAATTGAGGGCGCGTGCTATGCCGTCCACATTCAAGTCAGGATCTCTGAGGTACTTGTGAACATGGTGCCTGATCCTGTCGCGCAAAGCCTCGCGCTGGGTCATGGCGGTTTCTTGGCCCGCCAATTCAGACAAAGAAAGTTTGACCAAGTCAATGATCAGGTCTCCCGCACCTTGCGCGGCGCTGTCGCTCATGTAGGGCAGCTCTAAATAGGTGTTGCGCATCGCCTCCAAGGCCACGCGCGATATCCCCCCCGAGCCCAGACGCCGGGCCATCAAACCATCCAAGCGCAAACCTCTTTGGGCCGCTTGG
>CANGZO010000126.1 GCA_947458305.1 Comamonadaceae bacterium | reverse complement strand
TAGGCCTCGGGCTTGGTCAGGCCCAAGAGCCCCAAGTTGCCCATCTTCTTGAAAACCTCGTGCGCCGGAAAAATCTCGGCCGATTCCCACTCCTCCACATGGGGGTTGATCTCGGCCTCGATGAAGCGCTTGAGCGTGTTCTGGATCTCGCGGTGTTCGTGGGTGTATTGCATGGTTTGTCTCCGTTGGGCTTGTTTCACATGCGCGCCACGCCAAACGAGCTGGCGCGGGGTTGGCGGGCGGTCGCTTCAAAGCAGGTGTCCAGGCAAAAGCTGAGCACGCTGCGGGTGTCGCGCGGGTCGATCACGCCGTCATCCAGCACCAAGCCGCTGGTGTAAAAAGCATCGGCCTGGGCCTCGAACAAGGCCACGATCTTGTCGAACTGGGCTTGCATCTTGTCGGGGTCGGGCGTGATGCCTTTGCGGGCCATGCCGGCTTCGGCCACGATCTGCATGGTGCGGGCGGCTTGCTCGCCGCCCATCACCGCCGTTTTGGCGCCGGGCCAGCTGAACAAAAAGCGCGGCGCATAACCCCGCCCGCACATGCCGTAGTTGCCCGCGCCAAACGAGGCGCCGCACTGGATGGTGATTTGCGGCACGGTGGCGCTGGTCACGGCCTGGATCATCTTGGAGCCGTGTTTGATCATGCCGCCTTGTTCGCTGTCTTTGCCCACCATGTAGCCGGTGGTGTTTTGCAAGTAAATGATGGGGTGGCCCAGCTGGCACATCCACTGGATGAAGTGGGTGGCCTTGTTGGCCCCGGCCACATCGATCGGCCCGTTGTTGCTGATGATGCCGACCGCGTGCCCGCCGATGCGCGCTTGTGCACACACCGTGGCTGCGCCAAACAAAGGCTTGAACTCCAGAAAATCGGAGTCGTCCACCAGGCGCAAGATGACTTCGCGCATGTCAATGGGTTCGCGGTGGTGGGCGGGCATGAGGCCCAGCAGTTCTTCGGCATCCCAGCGTGGGGGCTTGGCTTGCCGGTGGATGGTGTGTGCAGCCCAGTCCCAACGCCCCACCACATCGCGTGCTGTGCCCAGCGCGTGGCGGTCATCTTCGCACAGGTATTCGCCCAGGCCCGACACGCTGGTGTGCATCTCGGCGCCGCCCAACTCTTCTTCGGTGGCCACTTCGCCGGTCGCGGCTTTGAGCAATGGTGGCCCCGCTAAAAAAGCCCGTGACCTGCCGCGCACCATGATGACTGTGTCAGACAGGCCCGGCATGTAGGCCCCGCCCGCCGTGCCCGAGCCGTGTTGCACGGTGAGCACTGGCAAGCCCGCCGCCGACAGGCGCGCCAGGTTGCGAAACAGGCTACCCCCCAGCACAAAGCCCTCAACCTTGTACTGCATCAGGTTGGCTCCGGCGCTTTCGACCAGGTGCACAAACGGGAGTTTGTTTTCGAGCGCCAGCTCTTGCACACGCAAGATCTTTTCCAGGCCACGCGCCTGAATGGCCCCGGCCTCGATACCCGAGTCGCTGGCCACCACCATGCAGCGCACACCGTTGATGAAGCCAATGCCCGCGATCATGCCGCCGCCGGGCACCGATTTGGTGGGGTCGGGCGTGTCTTGCATGAAGCCCGCCAAGGCACACAGCGGCAAGAAAGGCGCACCGGGGTCGAGCAGCAAAGCCACGCGTTCACGCGGCAGCAGTTGGCCGCGTTTGTCGAACACCGGTTTGGACTGGGCCGAGGCCTGCGCGGCCCGCTCTTGCAAAGCTTGCCACTGTGCCAGGCGGGCCAGTGCCGCTTCGCGCCGTTGCTGCGCCACAGGGCTGTGCGGGTTCCAGGTGGATTCAAACGTCATTGGAATACCTTGGGTATGACGGCGCGGTGAAAGCCGTTAAACGGTTTGACCGCATCGCGTGTTTGCACATCGGCTTGGGCCACACCTTGCTGCCAGCCCATGCGCATTTGAGGGCGGGCACCGTCCACACGCAGCACCGTGCCGCTGATGAAGCTGGCCGCCGGAGACAGTAAAAACACAATCGCAGCCGAAGTCTCAGCCTCGGTGCCAAAGCGGCCTTGCGGCACCGTGTTGCGCATCTCCCGCAACATCGGGCCCGCCTCGGGCGGGTAATGGTCCATGCCGCTGCTGGCGATGTAGCCCGGGGCCACGGCGTTCACGCGCACACCTTGTGCGGCCCATTCGAGCGCTGCGGTTTCGGTGAAACTGACCATGCCCGCGCGCGCTGCGCCGCTGTGGCCCATACCCGGCATCGAGCCCCACATGTCGGCCACGATGTTGACCACCGCGCCGCCGTGTGTGTTCATGCTCTGGTTGAAGCACTCACGCGCCACCAAAAAGCCGCCCGTGAGGTTGGTGTCGATGACGGCTTGCCAGCCTTTGGCGCTGGTCTTGGCCAGGGGCGTGATGTATTGCCCGCCCGCGTTGTTGACCAAGCCGTGAATGCGCCCGTGCTGCTGCACCACCTGCCCGACCATGGCTTTCACATCGTCCTCGCGCCGGATGTCGCAGCTGTGCCAACTGGCTTGGCCGCCATCACTCACGATCTCTTGTGCGGTGTTGGCGAGCTTTTCGGGGTTACGGCCCACCAGCACCACATGCGCGCCCAGGCTGGCCAGCTCGTGTGCGGTGCAGCGGCCAATGCCCGAGCCGCCGCCGGTGACCAAGATGACTTGGTCCTTAAGGAGCCCGGGTGCAAATACAGAGCGGTAGGGCGGTGGTGTTGTCATGTGGGGTCTCTCAAAAACAAGGCCAAGGCGGCATCGGTCAAATCGTCCAGCGATGCGCGTGGGGTACTTATTTGTGTTGTTGGGGGGGCTGTTTTGGTTGCACGTTTGACGGGTGTTGATTTGGCTTGGGGTGCAGGCGCTTGGTACCACTGCACCGCCCAGTTGAGCGCGCCAAAAATCATCAAGCGAGCCAGTTGCACCGGAGCCTGCAACTGCCCACTGGCATGCAGCGCTTGCAGCACAGGCGTCCAGGCGGCTTCGTAGTCGTCCTTGATTTGCGTGATGGTCTGGCGCTGTTCGCCGTTGAGTGACCGCCACTCGTACAGCATCACCGGGATGAAATCGCTGTCGGGCCCCAGCAGCACATCGAACTGGTTGCGGATCAGTGCGCGCAATTGATCGCGTGGGGGCAGGTCATCGGCCAGACCCGCGCGGGCGGCTTCTTGGCGCTGGCTGGCCTGCTTCATGCCCTCCACCATCACCGCCAGCAACAGGTCTTGCTTGTTGCCAAAGTGGTAGAAGGGCGAGCCCGGCTGCATGCCGACAAGTGCCGCGATTTCTCGGGTGCTGGTGGCGTCGTAGCCCTTGCGGTGAAACAGCTGCGCCGCAGCCGAGATGAGCGCCTGGCGGCGGTTGCCATCGTCGCGCTCGCCCTCGGTTTTGCGAGGCCTACCGCGTGCGCGTTTGGGTTCGGCCAACTCAGCCATGTGCACCCACCTTGGTAGGAGCCCACCCCGTGGGCGATGGGCGTGGCACACGCTTTTGCGAAGTCAATCGCCCACAGGGGTGGGCTCCTACAGGGGAGGTTCGCTGTGCCATCAATCTCAGCGCCCTGCCAAGCCCATGCTGCGCGAGATCACTTCTTTCATGATCTCGTTGGTGCCGCCGTAGATGCGTTGCACGCGGGCGTCGGCATAGGCGCGGGTGATCGGGTATTCCCACATGTAGCCATAGCCGCCGTGCAGCTGCACACACTCGTCCATCACCTTGCATTGCAGGTCCGAGCACCAGTACTTGGCCATGCTGGCCGTCGCGGTGTCGAGCTTGTCTTGCAGCAGCAGCTCAGAGCACTTGTCCACAAACACACGCGCCACTTGCACCTCGGTCTGCAGCTCGGCCAGGGTGTAGCGGGTGTTTTGGTAATTGCCCACGGCCTGGCCAAACACCTTGCGGTCTTTCACGTACTGCACTGTCCAGTCGATGGCCGCTTGCGCGGCGGCAATACCACCAATGGCGATTTGCAGACGCTCCCAAGGCAGCTGCTCCATCAGGCAAATGAAGCCCTTGCCCTGCATGGCCGTGCCGCCCAGCAGCTGGTCAGCGCTCACCTTCACGTTGTCAAAAAACAATTCTGACGTGTCTTGCGCTTTGAGGCCCAACTTCTTCAGGCGCTTGCCTTTTTCAAAGCCGGGCATGCCGCGCTCGATCAAAAACAAGCTGGTGCCTTTGGCGCCGGCCGCCGGGTCGGTCTTGGCCACCAGGATCACCAAATCGGCGTGCCAGCCGTTGGTGATGAAGGTCTTGCTGCCGTTGATCAGGTAAGTGCCGTCGGCCTGCAGCATCGCTGTCGTTTTGACGCCTTGCAGGTCAGAGCCTGCAGCGGGTTCGCTCATGGCAATCGCACCCACCATCTCCCCGCTGGCCAGTTTGGGCAGGTATTTTTGCTTTTGGGCTTCGGTGCCGTAATGCAGGATGTAAGGGGCGACGATCTCGCTGTGCAGGCCGTAGCCAATGCCGGTGAAGCCTGCGCGGGAAAGTTCCTCCATCTGCACCACCGAATACAGCTTGTCAGCGTCTGAGCCGCCATAGGCCTCGGGCAGGGTCATGCACAAAAAGCCGTTTTCACCGGCCTTGTCCCACACGGCGCGGTCCACATAGCCCTGCTCTTCCCAAGCGTCGTGGTGGGGGGCGATTTCTTTGTCCATGAAGCGGCGAAAGCTGTCGCGAAAGGCTTCGTGGTCGGCGGAAAAAAGGGTGCGTTCGATCATGGGTGTCACCTGTTGGACTGAGGATTGAAGATTTATACAAAGCGTTTGCTTGGTAAAAGTCTATACTGAATGCAGAACCACACACCACAGGGCAAACCCCTTGATGATCCCCAGGAGACATTCATGAGCGAAGCATTTGTTTATGACGCCATACGCACACCGCGTGGCAAAGGCAAAAAAGACGGCAGCTTGCACGAAGTCAAGCCGATCAGTCTCTTGAGCGGCGTGCTGCGCGAGCTGCAAAGCCGCAACCAGTTCGACACCGCTGCGGTGGACGATGTGGTGATGGGCGTGGTCTCGCCCATTGGCGAGCAAGGCTCGGTCATCCCCAAAGTGGCGGCGCTGGCTGCGGGTTGGGACTGGCGCTGCTCGGGCGTGCAGCTCAACCGTTTTTGCGCTTCGGGCCTGGAGGCGGTCAACATGGCCGCCATGAAAGTGCGCAGCGGCTGGGAAGACCTGGTCGTCGCTGGCGGCGTTGAGAGCATGAGCCGCGTGCCGATTGGCTCGGACGGCGGCGCTTGGGCGCAAGACCCCGAAACCAACAGCGCCACACTGTTTGTGCCGCAAGGCATTGGCGCTGATTTGATCGCCACCATGAGTGGCTTCAGCCGTCACGATGTCGATGCCTTTGCGGTCGAGTCGCAAAAGCGCGCCACGGCCGCGCGTGCGGCGGGTTACTTCGATGGCTCGGTGGTGCCGGTCAAAGACAAGCTGGGCCAAGTCATCTTGGCGCAAGACGAATTCATCAAGCCCAGCACCACGGTGGAAACACTGGGCGGCCTCAAGGCCTCGTTTGAACAACTCGGTGTCATGGGCTTTGACGCCGTGGCCTTGCAGCGCTACCCACAGGTTGAACGCATTCACCATGTGCACCACGCCGGCAACTCGTCGGGCATCGTGGACGGTGCAGCGGCGGTGCTGATCGGCTCGGAAGCCGCAGGCAAAACCCACGGCCTCACGCCGCGTGCGCGCATCGTGTCTGTGGCCTTGTCGGGCGCTGACCCGACCATCATGCTCACAGGCCCCATGCCCGCCGCCCGCAAGGCACTGGCCAAGGCGGGCCTCACGATTGACCAGATCGATTTGTTCGAGGTGAACGAAGCCTTTGCCGCCGTGCCCATGAAGTTCATGCAAGAGATGGGTGTGCCGCACGACAAAGTGAATGTGAACGGCGGTGCCATTGCCATGGGCCACCCGCTCGGGGCCACTGGCGCGATGATTTTGGGCATCCTGATCGACGAGCTGCACCGCCGCAAGTTGCGCTACGGCCTGGCCACTTTGTGTGTGGGCGGCGGCATGGGCATCGCCACCATCGTTGAACGCGTTTGACCAGGGAGACACCAAAATGATTTTGAAAACACTGCGCTACGAACTGGCGGACGGCATTGCCACCATCACCTTTGACGAGCAAGGCTCGCCGGTCAACACCATGTGCCTGCAATGGCAGACCGATCTGGCCCAAGCGGCGGCGCAAGTCGTGCAAGACAAGGCCCAGATCAAGGGCGTCATCTTGGCCTCGGCCAAGTCGACCTTTTTTGCAGGGGCCGACCTGAAGGGCGTGATGCGCTCGCAAACCTCTGACGGTTTGCGCGTCTATGCCGAGATCGAAAACATGAAGAAAAGCTTTCGCACCCTCGAGACGCTGGGCGTGCCCGTGGTCAGCTGCCTCAACGGCGCGGCGCTGGGCGGCGGCTGGGAAGTGGCTTTGATCGGCCACCACCGTATCGCCACGGCCAACCCCAAAACACAGTTTGGCCTGCCCGAAGTGACGCTGGGTTTGATTCCCGGCGCTGGCGGCATCACCAAAATGACGCGCCAGCTGGGCTTGCTGGCGGCGCAGCCTTATGTGCTGGAGAGCAAACTCTTTGGCCCCGAAGAAGCGCAAAAGCTCGGTCTGGTGCACGAGATTGTGGCCAGCGACGACCAGCTGCGCCCCCGCGCATTGGCGCACATCGCGGCAGCCCAAGGCCAGCCTGAAGCCGCTCAACACCTGTGGGACCGCAAGGATTACAAAATGCCCGGCGGCACGCCGAGCAACCCCAAGATCGCAGGCATGCTGAGTGTGGCCCCGGCCGTGCTCAAACAAAAAACACGCGGTCTGTACCCCGCGCCCGAAGCGGCGCTGGCCGCCATGGTCGAAGGCGCGATGGTGGACTTTGACACCGCCATGCGCATCGAAAGCCGTTACCTCGCAGGTCTCATGACCAGCCAG
>CANGZO010000125.1 GCA_947458305.1 Comamonadaceae bacterium | reverse complement strand
TTTCATCCCTGGAAGGTCAAAAGATGCTCACGCAAGAGACGTTGAACAACCCGCACGTGGGTGCTGTGGAATGGTTGAGGGAGGTACATGTCTGACGGAATGTATCAAAACAAAGGCACCCGAAGGTGCCTTGTCCATCATTCCCACTCGATCGTCGCCGGTGGTTTTGAACTCACGTCGTATGTGACCCGGTTGATGCCCCGCACTTCATTGATGATGCGGCCCGACACTTTCTTGAGCAGCGCGTAAGGGAGCTCGGCCCAGTCGGCGGTCATGAAGTCGCTGGTTTGCACGGCGCGCAAGGCCACCACGTAGTCGTAGGTGCGGCCGTCGCCCATCACGCCCACGCTTTTCACGGGCAGGAACACGGTGAAAGCCTGGCTGGTCAGGTCGTACCAGGTCTTGCCGGATTCGTCGGTGAAGTTGCGCAGTTCTTCGATGAAGATCGCGTCCGCACGGCGCAGCAGGTCGGCGTATTCCTTTTTCACTTCGCCCAAAATCCGCACGCCCAGTCCCGGGCCGGGGAAGGGGTGGCGATAGACCATTTCACGCGGCAAGCCCAGGGCCACGCCGAGTTCGCGAACTTCGTCTTTGAACAGTTCACGCAAAGGCTCCAGCAGTTTCAGGCCCAACTGCTCAGGCAAGCCGCCCACATTGTGGTGGCTCTTGATGGTGACGGCTTTTTTGCTTTTGGCGCCGCCGGACTCAATCACGTCGGGGTAAATCGTGCCTTGAGCCAAAAAGGTCGCTCCTTTGTGGCCGCCGTCACCGGCTTTCAATTTCGCAGCCTGCTCTTTGAACACATCCACAAACAAACCGCCAATGATCTTGCGCTTGGCTTCAGGCTCGCTCACGCCCGCCAGTTTGCCGAGGAACACGTCGCTGGCATCGACGCGGATGACGTGAGCGTGCAACTTGCCCACAAACATGTCCATGACCATGTCGCCCTCATTCAAACGCAACAAGCCGTGATCCACAAACACGCAGGTCAGCTTGTCGCCGATGGCGCGGTGGATCAATGCAGCAGCGACGGATGAATCGACGCCGCCGGACAAGCCGAGAATGACCTCTTCGTCACCCACTTGCTCGCGGATCTTGGCCACAGCTTCTTCGATGTAGTCGCCCATGATCCAGTCAGGGCGGGCCTGGCAGATGTCCAGCACAAAGCGGTTGAGCAGCGCCTGGCCCTGCACGGTGTGGGTGACTTCGGGGTGAAACTGCACCGCATAAAAACGGCGGGCCTCGTCGGCCATGCCCGCAATCGGGCAAGCCGGAGTCGAGGCCATGACCTTGAATCCGGCAGGCATGGCCGTGACCTTGTCGCCGTGGCTCATCCAGACCTTGAGCATGCCGTGGCCTTCTGGCGTGGCGAAGTCTTCGATGCCCTTGAGCAGTTCGGTGTGGCCATGCGCGCGGACTTCGGCGTAGCCAAATTCGCGGGTGGTCCCCGCCTCCACCTTGCCGCCCAGCTGCTGGGCCATGGTCTGCATACCGTAGCAAATGCCCAAAACCGGCACACCCAACTCATATACTGCGTCAGGCGCTTTGTCGTCCACCTCGTACACACTGGCGTGGCTACCCGACAGGATCACGCCTTTGAGGTTGCCGTCTTTGGCGTATTCACGCACCCAGTCGCTGCTCACATCACAAGGATGCACTTCGCAAAACACATGCGCTTCACGCACACGGCGGGCAATCAGCTGGGTGACTTGCGAGCCGAAGTCGAGGATCAGGATCTTGGAATGCTGCATGGCAAGCGTCGTTCTTTGAGAAATGAAAAGGCGTCTGGAGTGCAGACGCCTTGGTGATTTGGTACAGATTTTAGTCGGCCCGGTAGTTCGGCGCTTCCTTGGTGATCTGAACGTCGTGGACATGGCTTTCACGGATGCCAGCAGCCGTGATTTCCACAAACTGAGATTCCTTGTGCATGGCCTCAATCGTCGCGCAGCCGCAGTAACCCATGCTGGCGCGCAAGCCACCTGCCATTTGGTAAATGATGGCGACCACCGAACCTTTGTAGGGCACACGGCCTTCGATGCCCTCGGGCACAAGTTTGTCGGCATTGGGATTGCCGGTGCTGGACTCCTGAAAGTATCGGTCGGCGCTGCCTTGCTGCATGGCGCCAATCGAGCCCATGCCGCGGTAGCTCTTGTAGCTACGGCCTTGGAACAACACGATTTCGCCAGGCGCCTCTTCGGTACCTGCAAACATTCCGCCCATCATCACCGTGCCTGCGCCTGCGGCAATGGCTTTGGCAATGTCGCCGCTGTAGCGGATGCCGCCGTCAGCGATCAGGGGCACGCCCGTGCCTTTGAGGGCTGTGGCCACAGAGTCCACCGCCATGATTTGAGGCACGCCCACGCCCGCCACGATGCGGGTGGTGCAGATGGATCCGGGGCCAATGCCCACTTTCACAGCGTCGGCACCGGCTTCGACCAGCGCCAAAGCGGCTGCGCCGGTGGCGATGTTGCCGCCAATGACTTCGATGTGTGGGTAGTTCTGTTTGACCCAGCGCACACGGTCGAGCACGCCTTTGCTGTGACCGTGTGCGGTATCTACCACGATGGCGTCCACACCGGCACGGGCCAGCGCTTCCACGCGCTCTTCGGTGCCCTCGCCCACACCGACAGCCGCGCCTACGCGCAGTTTGCCCGCACCGTCACGGGCGGCATTGGGAAAGTTGAGTTGTTTGGTGATGTCTTTGACCGTGATCAGCCCTTTGAGTTCAAAGGCGTCGTTCACCACCAGCAGACGTTCGAGTTTGTGTTTGTTGAGCAGGTGCTTGGCTTGCTCGGGCGTGGTGCCTTCGGGCACGGTGACCAGGCGCTCACGCGGGGTCATGATTTCACTGACCTTTTGGTCGTAGCGAGTCTCAAAGCGCAGATCGCGGCCGGTCACGATGCCGACCACCTTGCCGCCGTCACAAACCGGAAAGCCCGACACGCCCAACTCGTCGCTCAAGGCCATGACCTGGCGCACGGTGGTCTCGGGGGGGATCACGACCGGGTCGCGCAACACGCCCGATTCGTAGCGCTTGACCTTGGCCACCTGGGCGGCTTGCTCTTGCGCGGTGAGGTTTTTGTGCACGATGCCGATGCCGCCTTCTTGCGCGATGGCAATGGCCAAGCGCGCTTCGGTCACGGTGTCCATGGCAGCGGACACCAGGGGCAGGTTCAGGCGGATATTTCGGGTGAATTGCGTTGCAAGCGACGTGTCCTTGGGCAGGACTTGGGAGTAGGCGGGGACGAGGAGAACGTCGTCAAAAGTCAGGGCTTTACCGAGTAGGCGCATAAGCTAGGGCTCCAAAAAATGGATTGTACCCGTGCAGACCAAGGGATTTCCCTGATCCACCCTCAAAATCAAAGCCTCAAAAACCTCAGGCGTTTTGGTAGTGCAGCACCTTGAGCGACTTTTCAGGGTCGATGTCCACAAATGCAGCCGGATTGGCCAGCCGCTCGACAAATCGCAAACCAGGAGCGGCATGGGCCACCTGTTCATGCAAAAACTGGGTGTCCAGCTCCGGCGCGTTCAGACACAACAGCACATGGCCTTGAGGCTCCAGCAAATCCGGCAAGCGACGGATCAGCTTGATGTAGTCCTTGGTGGCGATGAAACTGCCCTTTTGGTAGCTTGGCGGGTCGATCACGATCACGCCATACGGGCCCATTTTGTTGATCTTGCCCCAAGTCTTGAAGATGTCATGACCCAAAAAACGGGCTTTGGCGGGGAGGTCGTTCAGGCGGTGGTTTTGCTGGCCCACGGCCAGAGCGCCCTGGCTCATGTCGAGGTTGACCACCTGCGCCGCCCCGCCCTGCAGTGCCACCACCGAAAAAGCGCAGGTGTAGGCAAAAAGATTGAGGATGTTTTCGTACTTTGCATGGTCTTTGAGCCACTCGCGCCCAATGGCCATGTCCAAAAACAAGCCATGGTTTTGCCCGCGCAACACATGCACGAGGTAACGCGCACCTTTTTCGGTCACCACATGCGGCTCGGGCACGCTGCCAGCCATGAGGCGGGTTTCAGCTTCGCCAGTGACGCGGCTTTGGAAGACCCAGTTCAGGGGCTGCCCAGGGGCCAGCGTTTGCCAACGGGCCTCCAAGGCGCTTTGGCAAGCGGCCAGTTCTTCGTCGGTCACCGGCTTGAAGCTGGTCAGCACCCAAACAGGGGCAAACCAATCCAGCGACCATTGCTCACAACCGGGGTACATCCCACCACGCCCATGAAAAACACGCTGGGCATCTTCGACCAATGGCATTTGGGCGATGCTGTTCAACAGGGCTTGCATGGCGGCTTTCAGTAACCGGCCGCCGAGCCGCTTTTGCGGTTGGCAAACAAGCCGGTCCGCCCCTTGCCCTGTCGCTTGAAACGCTGTCGCCTGGCCACTTTGGGGTCGACTTTCAGGGGGCGATAAAGCTCTACGCGGTCACCTTGTTTGACCGAATGCGTCCAAGACACTTTTTTGCCCCAGATGCCGGGTTGCTGAAACTGCAGCGATGACAGAGTTGTAGCATCGGCAGAAGCCTGGCTTTGGAGCCACTGAGCCATGGCCAGATCAAGGACTGCTTTGACGTTGCAGCCCTCTGGAACATGCAAGCTTTGCTCTTGCACATGCCGAGGCCCCAGGCTCCAACAGAGCGTGACCTGAATAGTCGGCTCAGCCATACACCGTTTCGGCGCGTTTGACAAAAGCATCGACCAAGCTGGCCGCGATCTTGTCGAACACCGGCCCCACCAGCGCTGCCAAGGTCTTGCTGGAAAAACCGTACTGCAAATCCAGCTCGACTTTGCAGGCGCGTTGCGTGCCATCACCCACAGGGGTGAAACGCCACATACCGCTCAGATTAGAGAAAGGCCCTTTGACCAGACTCATGCCCACCGAGCGCCCTTCTTCGTGGGTGTTGCGCGTGGTGAAGGTTTGCTGGATACCGCCCAGGCTGATGCCGACCTCGGCCACCATGCCTTGGGCATCGGTTTCGAGCACGCTGGCACGGTCACACCAAGGCAAGAATTCGGGGTAACGCGCCACGTCGGTCACGAGGCGAAACATTTCTTCTGGCGTGTACCAGATCAGAACGGACTTGTGGATATTCTTCATACAATGCAGCGATTGTAGTTTTTCGACGCGCCTGCAGGCTCTTGATCCAGCTGTACACCCTTGCGAACGGCCGTGCCGTCCTTATCTGCTCCTCATGGCCACCACCAAAAAGCCCCCTGCTGCCCCCACCTTTGCCAAGATCGCCGAGAACAAAAAAGCGTCGTTTGACTATTTTTTTGAAGAGCGCTACGAGGCCGGCATGGTGCTGGAAGGCTGGGAGGTCAAGGCGATTCGCGAAGGCAAGGTGCAGCTCACGGACGGTTACGTGGTCATTCGCAATGGCGAGTTGTTCATCATCGGCTGCCTGATCAACCCGCTCAAAACCGCGTCCACCCACATCAACCCCGAAGCCGCCCGCACGCGCAAGTTGCTGCTGAACAAGGAAGAGATCAAGCGGCTGATTGGCAAGATTGAGCAAAAGGGCTACACCCTGGTGCCGATCAATTTGCATTGGAAAGCGGGGAAGGTCAAATGCGACATCGCACTGGCCAAAGGCAAGGCCGAGCACGACAAACGGGACACCATCAAGGACCGCGAAGGCAAGCGAGAAGTCGAACGCGCCATGAAGAGCCGCCACCGCGACCGCTAAATATCTGACCAAAGAAGGCAGTTTGTAGGTCGGTGGCTTCAGCCCCGACACTGGGGCCGCTGACAGCGCGTCGGGGCTGAAGCCACCGACCTACAAGATCAGCTCAAATCGCGCAGCGGGTGGTGGTCTGAGGGCCAAGGGCTCACAAAGAAACGTGCCGCTTCTGACAGATCCACCTCTTCCACACGGGCAGGTTTCCAGTTTGGCGTGTGGTCCTTGTCTACAGCCAAGGCGCGGATGCCTTCGACCGTGTCGCTGTCGGCCACCGAACGCAGGTGGAAACAGTGATGCACCATGTCTCGCTCCATGCGCAGATCATCGGCCAGGCTCATTTGTCGGGCGCGGCGGACTTGTTCCAGCACCACATGCAGCATCAAGGGCGAGCGGTGACGCAAAACGTGTGCCGTTTTCAGGCTCCATTCATCGGTGGCTGATTCCAGTTTCTGCAACATGTCGGCCATGCTGGGCAAACCAAACACCTCGTCAATTTGCGGTTGCGGCGTCAGCTTTTCAGGTGTCATGGCACCGGCTTGGGCCAGCACCCAACGCTCCACCGATTCGGCGTTTTCAAAAGGGCTGCTGATCAGTGTGTGCCAGATGGGCTCAAGCATGCCGCTGGGCAGGGCAATGTCGGCCAACTTGGCGGCCACAGCTTGAGCGCCGTTCAGCATCTGCCCCGTCAGGCCCAAGTATTCGCCCAGCCGGCCCGGGCAACGGCTCAAGAAATAACCGCCGCCCACATCCGGGAACAAACCAATGTGGGTTTCGGGCATGGCCATTTTGGTGCGCTCGGTCACCACACGGACGCTGGCGCCTTGGCTGATGCCCATGCCGCCACCCATGACAATGCCATCCATGAAGGCAATGTAGGGCTTGCTGTAGGTGTGAATCAGGTGGTTCAGGCGGTACTCTTCGGTGAAGAAATCACCCAAGGAGGCATCGCCCGCGTGTGCGGCTTGATGGAAAAAACGAATGTCTCCCCCTGCACAAAAAGCCCCAAATGGGCCTTCTTTGCCTGTACCGCGCACCGCCACGGCCAGCACTTGCGGGTTGGATTGCCAATCGAGCAACGCCTGCGTCAAGGCCCGCACCATGTCCAGCGACAAGGCGTTCAAAGCCTTGGGACGGTTGAGGGTGATGCAGCCAACGCGGCCTTCAATTTGAGCGATGACTTCAGTCATTGTTTTGTTTCCAGCCTAACCATTGGTTCATGAGCAAAGCCCCCAA
>CANGZO010000124.1 GCA_947458305.1 Comamonadaceae bacterium | reverse complement strand
TGGGCCAAGCCGGTGTAGCCCTCGAGCGTGTCTTCGACTTCTTCTTGCGTGGGGGTGTGCTGCTGCCACGCCTGGATCTGTTGCTGGAACATTTCTGCCCAAGACCCATCCAGGTAAACCTCTTTGCCTGAACGCTTGTCCACGATCTCAAAACCGTGTCGCTCCAGCACGGGCTGACTGCTGATGGGGGTCGCCTCGCTGGGTGCATTGGCCAAGACGTGCATGACAGCAAAGGTATCGGATTCGTACAACAGGTTCATGCGCTCATTCTCCCTTATCTTGCCGTTTGCACATGGGACTGTTTGCAACGACTTCAAGAGGCTGTGGTTTTTACGCTGGGCTGGGGATCAAGGCAGGTCGGGCAAGCCCACACGGCCCATCAACACCAAGTCAATGAAGCTGCCGCTGACTTGGGTGATGCGGATCCGAACGGGCAACCAGTCATGCTTGGCCGCCACCCAGAACTCGACTTTGGCATCAAAACGGTTGCGCGGCTGACAAACCCATTTGGTCGCTTGCAGGTTTTGCCCATCCACTTGCAGCATCTCTTCTTGTTCCAAAGTCAAAAGCCAAGGCAAGGCGTCGCGCACGGTGGCTGTTTGCACCTGCAAGCGCGCGCCGGGCTTCAAACGCCCACCCTCTTGCGCCATGAGGGCTGCCATCTGTGGGTACAGGCTGATCTGGTCTTGTGCGCCAGGCTGCAATGGGGCGGCGGGGGCGTTGCTGCTGAACACGATGCGGTTTTGTTCACCATCGAAATGCGTGGCCCGTTCGCTGCGCCAGCTGTCCGAAAAGCGAACTGGCGCCAGACCTTGTGCGGTGATCAGGCCTTGACTTCGCCATGACCTGGTTCCCAACAAAAAAGCACGCACCGACAAACCCATGGCGTAGGCACCCGCATTGCGCTGCCAACGCAACTCGCCTGTGGCTTGGTAGGGAATGCCTTTTTCTTGGCCGCTGAGCCGGTAACTGAGCAGCGCAGATGCTGGCAATGCAGCCAAACCCAAGGGCGGCAAAGCCAGGGTGGCCTCGGCCAAGCCTGTGGGTGTTGACGACAAAACAGCGGACTTGTCTGCTGGCGCAAGGGCCGCAGTTTGCACATCGTCCGTTGGCGGCTCCTTGGCCTCTGCTGTGGCTTGCGCCCTGTCCGCCCTGTCGCTCTCATTCAAAATTGGGGGTGGGTTTGAGGGCTCCGGCAGAGGTTCAGTCGCCACAGGGGCATTGGCTGGCTCTGGCAATGGGGCTGTCGCCACTGAAGGCGTTGGCTTAGGTGCAGTTGTTGAAGTTGAAGGCACTGTGGCCAAGCGCGTTTGGCGCTCTGGTTTGGCTTTGGGCCCTTGCACAGGGGCTGGGGGTGTTGGCTCGGGTGGCAACCACCGGGTTTGCACCGGGCCCACCCGCAAGGACTGCGGCCCTTGAATTTGCCAAACCGTTGCGCCCACCATCGCCACCCCCACCGCCACATGCAGACCCAAAACCACCAAAATCCAACGCCATAAATTCGCTGCTGTGGGGCCACTGGCCTGTGGATGCGGCCTTGCAAGCGAGGTGGCAACCATGGACATGGTGATCTCGGTCTTGGCGACGTGTCAGCTTAGGCCCACTTCAGGCCGAAGACCAACCCAGATCGGCTGAGAGCTGCGCCGCGAACCCCCTCAGCGCTTGCGCCACAGGCCCCGCCCAATCGGTGTCCAAGGTGGCGGTTGAGCCCAGCGATACCACCCCCAAAGCCAAATGCCCATCCGCGTCAAAAACGGGGGCACAAAATCCTGAGATACCGGGTAGCAACACATTGACCACACGACCCAAACCTTGCGCTCGGGTTTCGCTGATCATGGCCTGCACTTGCGTGGGCGTTGATGGCAAATCGCTGCGCCCGAGTTTGCGGGCCATGGCCAACTCGGCCTCGATCATGGGTTGCGCCTTGTCCGCCGCACCGCCATGGCCCATGAAGGCGGCAAAACACCGACCCGTGGCCGACGACAGGAGCGGCATCACATCACCCAGGCGCAAACTGACAGGCATGGCCAGTGGGGCTTCTTGCCAGTGCACCAAGGTCGGGCCGCGGTTACCCCAGACAGCCAGGGCCAAAGTGTGGCCGGTCTGGTCCATCAAAGTGGGCAAGCGCTCACGTGCCAGTTTGACCGCGTCCAACCTGGACAGCGTGGCTAAACCCAAGCGCAAAGTGGCTGGACCGAGTTCGTAACGGGTGTTGGCATCCTGCACCACCAAGTTCAGGCGCTGGAAGCTCACCAGGTAGCGGTGGGCTTTGGCCGCACTCATGCCGGCCGCACTGGCCAGGTCGCGCAGCATCAAGGGGCCTGGAGCCTGGGCCAGCACGTCCAGCAGGGCGAAACCCACCTCCACCGACTGAATGCCGGCGCGCTCTTTGTCCCCTTCCGGGTTTATTTCGGTGGTGCTGGAATAGGCCATATGCTCTAGAATCGGGTTTCGTTTAGTTAAACGAGTTTAACAATGCGTAATTCTATGCGTCGTTGAATGCGTGGCTCAGCCCCGCTGCATGCGGCTTTGAATCACGGTACAAACAGGCAAACATCATGAAATTGGCGACCTACAAAGACGGCTCACGCGACGGACAACTGGTGGTGGTCTCGCGCGACCTGAGCACCGCACATTATGCGACCGGCATCGCCAGCAAACTCCAGCAAGTGCTGGACGACTGGAACTTTCTGGCCCCCCAGCTTGAAGACCTGTACAGCACCCTCAACCAAGGCAAGGCACGGCATGCCTTTCCTTTTGACCCAGAGCGCTGCATGGCCCCGCTGCCCCGCGCCTACCAGTGGGCCGATGGCTCAGCCTACATCAACCATGTGGAGCTGGTCCGTGCGGCACGCAACTCGGAGGTGCCCAGCAGCTTTTACACCGACCCGCTGATGTACCAAGGCGGCAGCGATGACTTCATTGGCCCTTGCGACCCGGTGGTCTGCGCCAGCGAAGCTTTTGGTATCGACTTCGAGGCCGAAATCGCGGTCATCACCGGCGACGTACCCATGCAAACCAGCGCCGACGATGCCATCGAGGGCGTGCGCCTCCTCATGCTGGCCAACGACGTGAGCCTGCGCAACCTGATCCCGAACGAACTGGCCAAGGGCTTTGGCTTCTTCCAGAGCAAGCCCGCCACCGCCTTCAGCCCCGTAGCCATCACCCCCGACGAGCTGGGCGACGCCTGGCAAGGCGGGCGCGTGCACCTGACCCTGCAGTCCACCTGGAACGGCCGCAAAGTGGGCATGTGCGAAGCCGGCCCCGAGATGACCTTCCACTTCGGCCAGCTGATCGCCCACATCTGCAAAACCCGCAATGTGCGGGCCGGCTCCATCGTGGGCAGCGGCACCGTGAGCAACAAGAGTGTCGACGTCAACGGCAAACCCGAGTGGCCCAAGGGCTACAGCTGCATCGCCGAAAAACGCGCCATCGAAACCATCCTGGACGGCAAGCCCTCGACCGAGTTCATGAAGTACGGCGACACGATCCGCATCGAGATGAAGGGCCAAAACGGGGAGAGCTTGTTTGGGGCTATTGAGCAGGAAATCGTGCCATTGACCCAAGCGTGACGGGCTTTTGAAGGGGAATGAAGCGTAAAAAAGCCGTTTGCGCTTCACGATTGAAGCGCAAACGGCCCATGGTGAAGATATCGGTTAGCCCAGCTTCTTCATCAACAGCGCATTCACCTGCCCCGGATTGGCCTTGCCCTTGCTGGCTTTCATGATCGGGCCGACCAAGCCGTTCAAGGCTTTGGTGTTACCGGCCTTGAACTCTTCCACGTTCTTGGGGTTGGCGGCCAGCACCTCGTCGATGATCTTTTCCAGCTCGCCGGTGTCGTTCATCTGCTTGAGGCCTTTGGCTTCGATGATGGCGTCGACTTCGCCTTCTTTGTTCCAAAGACCTTCAAACACCTGACGTGCTGCGTTGTTGCTGATGGTGTTGTCGCTGATGCGGCCGATGAGTGCAGCCAGTTGCGCGGCGCTGACTGGGGCTTGCTCGATGACCATCTCGCTGGCGTTCAGGCGGCGCGAGACTTCGCCCATGATCCAGTTGCTGGCGAGTTTGGCTTGGCCGCAGGCTTTGGCCGTGGCTTCAAAGTAGGCGGCGACCGCTTTGCTTTGGGTCAGCTGCGTGGCGTCGTATTCGGGCAGCGCGTAGTCTTTGACGAAGCGCTCGGCCATCACGCGGGGCAGCTCGGCCATCTCCCTTTTCACGCGATCGACCCAGTCGCGGCCAATCACCAGCGGCGGCAAGTCCGGATCTGGGAAGTAGCGGTAGTCGGCGGCGTCTTCCTTGGTGCGCATGGCGCGGGTCTCGCCCGTGTCGGGGTCAAACAGCACGGTGGCTTGTTGGATGGCGCGGCCGTCTTCGATTTCTTCGATCTGCCAGCGCACTTCGTAATCGATGGCTTGCTGCATGAACTTGAAGCTGTTCAGGTTTTTGATCTCGCGGCGCGTGCCCAAGGGTTGGCCGGGTTTGCGCACCGACACGTTGGCATCGCAGCGGAAACTGCCCTCTTGCATGTTGCCGTCGCAGATGCCGATCCAGGTCACGATCTTGTGCAACTCTTTGGCGAAGGCCACAGCTTCTTCGCTGCTGCTCATGTCGGGTTGCGTCACGATCTCCAGCAGCGGCGTGCCGGCGCGGTTCAGGTCGATGCCGCTTTGCCCAATGAAGTCTTCGTGCAGCGATTTGCCCGCGTCTTCTTCGAGGTGGGCACGTTCCAGGCGCACGGTTTTGCGCACCGTCTCTTTGCCTTCTTCGAGGAAAAACGACACCTCGCCGCCTTGCACCACCGGGATCTCGAACTGGCTGATCTGGTAGCCCTTGGGCAGGTCAGGGTAGAAGTAGTTTTTGCGCGCAAAGATGCTGCGCTCGGCGATGTGCGCGTTGATGGCCAAACCGAACTCGATGGCGCGTTCGACAGCGCCGATGTTCATCACGGGCAGCGTGCCGGGCAAGGCCATGTCCACCGCGCAGGCTTGCGTGTTGGCTTCGGCGCCAAAGGCCGTGGGGGCGCGGCTGAAGATCTTGCTGTTTGTCGAGAGTTGGGCGTGTGTTTCGAAGCCGATGACGACTTCGTAGCCTTGGACGAGTTTGCTCATGTCAGATGCCCTCCGGCTTGCGAAGGTGGAAATCGGTCGCTTGTTGCAGGCGGTGTGCGGCGCCCAGCAACTGGGCTTCTTTGAAGTAGTTGCCGATCAGCTGCAAGCCCACGGGCATGCCGCCCGCGCCAAAGCCTGCGGGCACGCTCATGCCGGGCAAGCCGGCCAGCGAAGCGGGCAGCGTGAAGATGTCGGCCAGGTAGTCGGCCACCGGGTCGTTGGCGTTCTCGCCAAACTTCCAGGCCACAGAAGGGGCAACAGGGCCAGCAATCACGTCGCATTCTTTGAAGGCGTTTTGGAAATCGTCGGCGATCATGCGGCGTATTTTTTGCGCTTGTAGGTAGTAGGCGTCGTAGTAGCCGTGTGAGAGCACATAAGCGCCCGTCATGATGCGGCGCTTGACCTCGTTGCCAAAGCCTTCGGCGCGGGTCTTTTTGTACATGTCCACCAGGTCGGTGTAGTCCTTGGCGCGGTGGCCGAACTTCACGCCGTCAAAGCGGCTGAGGTTCGAGCTGGCTTCGGCCGGCGCAATGATGTAGTAAACCGGAATCGACAACTCGGTGCGCGGCAAGCTGATGGGCACCAGCTTGGCACCCAGCTTTTCATACTCGCGCAAAGCGCTGTCCACGGCGGCACGCACATCGGCCGCCAGGCCTTCGCCAAAAAACTCTTTGGGAATGCCAATGCGCAAGCCTTCAAGCGAATGGTTCAGCGATGCCGAGAAGTCTTCGGTGGGCATGTCGAGCGAAGTCGAGTCGCGGTCGATATCCGCGCCGCACATGGCACTCAGCAAGAGCGCGCAGTCTTCGGCGCTGCGGGCCATGGGGCCGGCCTGGTCCAGGCTGGAGGCGTAGGCGATCATGCCGTAGCGACTGGCACGGCCATAGGTGGGTTTGATGCCGGTGATGCCGCAAAAGCTGGCGGGCTGGCGGATCGAGCCGCCCGTGTCGGTGCCTGTGGCAGCAGGCGCCAGGCCAGCGGCCACAGCCGCGGCGCTGCCGCCCGAAGAGCCGCCGGGCACGCGGGCCGTGTCCCAGGGGTTTTGCACCGGGCCATAGGCCGAGTTTTCGTTGGCCGAGCCCATGGCGAATTCGTCGCAATTGAGCTTGCCCAAGCTGACCATGCCCGCTGTGCGCAGGCGCTGTACCACGGTGGCGTCAAAAGGCGAGCGGTAGCCGCTCAAAATCTTGGAGCCTGCGGTGGTGGCGAAGTCGCGGGTGACGAACACGTCTTTGTGCGCCACGGGCACGCCTTCCAGTGGACCAGCCGTACCGTTCGCCAGTTTGGCATCCGAAGCGCATGCCTGGGCCAGTGTCACTTCGCTGTCGATGTCCAGAAAGGCGTTGTGCGGGTTGCCGCCCATGCGGGCCAGAAAACGGGTGGCCACTTCGACGGCGCTGACTTCTTTGGTTTGCAAAAGGGTGGCCAGCGCTTTCACGCTGAGGTTGTGCAGGTCGCTCATGGCTTACTCGATGACTTTGGGGACCAGGAACAGGCCGCGCTCGACGGCCGGGGCGCTTTGTTGGTTCAGATCGCGTTGGTTGGGCTCGCTGGCCACGTCCGGGCGCAGGCGCAGCGTGATGTCCTGGATGGCCGCCACGGGGTGGGCCATGGGGGTGATGTCGGTGGTGTCCACGGCCTGCATGGCCTGAACGATGCCAAAAAAGCCATTGATTTGCGTGAGCATGCGCTCACTTTCTTCAGGTTGCAGTTCCAACCGGGCAAGGTTGGCAATCCGGGCAATATCCTGCGAGGTCAGGGACATGGTGTGCAAACAGTTGTAAGTGGCCGTGTTTTCCGGCACTGGCAGGGCTCTGTCAGACCTGTTTTGCCGGGGGATCGGGTATTATCCTGTGTTTG